>NZ_SFBV01000099.1:0-7061 GCF_007095585.1 Microcystis sp. M_OC_Ca_00000000_C217Col | reverse complement strand
ATTAAAGATTAGTTATTGTGACTAACTCTTTTGGTTAGAACAAGATAAACTTGAGAATCTTCGGTCAAATTTATTGACTCAAAATCAGCTATACTTAATTTAAATGAAACAGCCCTACCCTTAATAAGGGGGGTGCCGATAGGTGGGGGGATCCCCCTTAATAAGGGGGGCTGACGATTTTAACACCTACCTACTTAGCTTGCCGTAACAAGGGAAAATTGCTAGTTTTTGTGGCTCTTCGGTTTGTGTTATGCAATTTTTGTCAATTGTTTTTTATCTAGAGCGAACTAATCAATTAAGTCTCTTGCCAGATAAGGATTTAGTCGATTTATGCCCCCCTATCGAACCATAACAAGTAACGAAGAGCCGTTTTTGTCTGTGGCTAAAAATACAGACGAAGCAATCATCACCAGCTGACTTTGCCTTTGAGCTTGTTAATTTTTCCCTTACCGATTCCCGATACTCGATCCAAATCTTCTAGGGAAGTAAAGGGTTTTTCTTGCCGGGCTGCGATAATTTTTTCGGCTAATTTGCCACTGATACCGGGTAAAGTATCTAATTCTTCTTTTGTGGCAGTGTTTAAATTAATTAAGCGATCGCTTTTAATTGTTACAGATTGGGGGCAGTTTTTTCTATCCTGTTCGATCCGATTTTTAATAGTTTCCGGCAGTCCTAATTTAGCGGTACGGTAAAGATATTGAAATTCTCGATCGAAATGAGCAGCAACGGTGGGATTATCGATAATAACTAAAGCTTCATCATTTTGATGGTTAGCAGCTTTTGACCAATTATGAGAACCAGTAATCACAATTTTATCATCGATTAAACCGAATTTATGGTGTAATTTATCTCCCGGGGCTAGAGCGGGAACTCCTAGGGTATTAATTGGGTTTTGCCAAGGCTGATTATCTGGTTCATAACGACATTTATTACTGAGAGCAACTCCTAATAAATCTAATCCTTCGCTATAGTATCGGAAGGCAAAACTAGGATCAATTAAAGCTTTAATTTCTATCCCTTTTTGATGTCGTTGGGCGAGAATATTAGCCAAAGGCTGTTCCGTCAGGACAAACAGGGCTAAATTCACGGATTTTTTAGCTTTATTTAAAGTTTCACCGATCAGACCATTGCTAGTAATTGCCCAGGGATAAGCGGTAGAATCGGGGGAAAATTTGACCGTCAGACTACTATTACCGATAGTAATTGTTTGTGGTTTTCTCTGGGGTTTATCTAAGCCAAATTTAGGACTATCTTCCCTTCCCCACATCAGATTAAATTCTCTTTGAAAAACTCTAGCTAGTGGGGGATTAGTAATTACTAATAAGTGATTGGCATTCCCGACAGTTTTGGGATTAGAAAAGTCTCCATGAATATCACTTAAGGTATAGTTAGCTGAACTGATTAAAGTAGTGTAATTATCAATAACCATGAATTTATGGTGCATTAAACCACTACCTTTTGAGCGATCTGCACTATCATCAATTAGGGGAATACCAGCTTTTTTGAGGATAGTAATTGCATCTCTTTGGGCGATTTCCTCTGGACTTAATTTACCATCTCGATTTATATCAACTAAATCAAAAAGATTTTGATAACGTTCCTGTTCTCGATCGCTTGATTTTTCTCGGTTTTTAGCTAAACTATGAATAGGTTTATTGTAAATATTTTCGAGGATAACCCTAACTTTAATTCCCTGCTGCTGACGAGCAACTAAAGCTTGAGCGATGGCGGGTAAACGTAACTCTTGCACCGCTAGATTGATCGAACTTTTTGCCGAGTTAATATTATCAATAATAACCTGTTCTAAATTATCCCCTGGGCGATTAATTTGGCGATAGGGATCGGTATAATTTGAACCCTGGGCCTGATTATAATTAAAATAGACTTGAATATATGGATCTTGGGGCAAGGGTTGGGGACGATTTTGGATAACATTGAGAGAATGACAACCCCACAAAAGAAAAACTGTTCCTAACAAAAATCCTAACTGTTTCATAGTCCGAATTTTTTTTAATCTCAATTTATCTATTGCCATTTTTATCCACATAATTATCATTATCCCAGTATTCAGGAGGAGTCAGGAGAGAATTTTTACCTAAGGAGGTTCTCGGAAATCGGTATGTACTAAATTGATTATAAGTAGTCGGACATAAATTCTGTTGTCTATCTTAAGAAATGTAAATTGCCGCAATTCTGACTGACTACTGACTACTGACTCCTTACCCCACAGTTAACTTTACTTTTGTCCAACTACTTAATCAATCCTGATTCTAGATTGAAGACGATGACTTTGTCCTTGATTGCTTAAATCGCTGACCAAAGATCTGAGATCTAGTTAGTGAATTTTGTTATAATCTAGGGAATAATAGCACTGTTCTTCTAGATCTGGGTTTTACCATGACTGAACTTTTACCCCAATGCAGTAATCTGGCTGGTAATGTTAACAGTATAATTGAACTATTCAAAGGCGAATCCTCTCTCCGCAATCAACAGGATACCAGCAAGATAGAAATTGCCCTACAAAAAGCCATTTCTCCCAAATTTGAAATCGTTTTTGCCGGTGCTTTTAGTGCTGGGAAATCAATGTTAATCAATGCACTTTTAGAGCGAGAATTGCTCTATAGTGCCGAAGGACACGCAACGGGTACAGAATGTTATATTGAGTACGCAGAAGCTGATGAGGAAAGAGTGGTTTTAACCTTTCTCAGCGAAGTAGAAATTCGTACTTTAGTCGATACCGTCTGTCAAAATCTGCAATTAACCAATCCCAGTAACATTAATTCCCCGGAATACTGTAGCCAGTTAAACCAATACTGTCAAAAAATTATCGAACAGGAAGGGGGAGAAGGCAAATCCGAGCGAGCTAAACAAGCTCAGGGTTTAAAATTATTAATTGAAGGATTTACTCAAAATCGTGAGCGGATCCATACGCTGCATAATGCCACCTATTCCATGGAACAATTTCACTTTTCTAATTTAGCAGAAGCGGCAAGTTTTGCCCGTCGTGGTAGCAATAGTGCCGTCTTAAAACGTCTAGAATATTACTGTCATCATCCTCTCCTTAAAGATGGTAACGTTTTGGTAGATTTGCCCGGTATTGATGCCCCAGTCAAAAAAGATGCCGCCTTAGCCTATCGTAAAATAGAGCATCCTGATACTTCGGCAGTGGTTTGTGTTTTAAAAGCTGCTTCTGCGGGAGAATTAGCCACAGAAGAAACGGAATTACTCGAAAAAATTCGCTCTAATGCTGGTATTCGTGATCGAGTTTTTTATGTTTTTAACCGCATTGATGAAACCTGGTACGCAGCCCAACTAAAACAACGTTTAGAAAACCTGATTCAAACGCAATTTCGTGATACTTCCCGCCTCTACAAAACCAGCGGACTTTTAGGATTTTATGGGTATCAGGTAAAAAATCAAACCAATATTAATCAGCGTTATGGTTTAGATTCTATCTTTGCCGAAAGTGTTAAAAATTTAGGAGGACAAGAAGAAACACCGCAATTTGTCAGCGAGTTTAATAACTATTGTGCCAACTCAGGTAAATTACTGGCAACTCCCTTTAAAGTTTCCATCCACGGTTATGAAACTCCTAATAAAAATTATTTCCGAGTTTTAAGCGAGTGGGGAAATCCTTTACTAGAGCAGTTAATTGCTGATAGTGGTATCGCAGAATTTCGCACGGCAATTACTCGTTATCTCACGGAGGAAAAGCGTCCGCAATTGTTTGCAACTTTAGCTGATGATTTACAATCTCTCTGCATTACTCTCAAAAATCATTATCAAGAGATTTATCGTGATTTAGAAAGTCAACCACGAGAAATTGAGGCGATGAAAGCTCTGGAGTTAAATCACCTCAATCAAGAGTTAAAGGAAGTGGGAGAGAAATTAACTAAACATATCGATGGTTATGTCAATGCTATCGTGGTTAATAGCGATGAAAACTTCGAGGAAGACTTTAAGAAACTGAAAGCGAGAATGGTATCAAGATTGGATGAGTTATTAAATACTTTTTCTGTCAAAAATGCCTACTCGCAAGCGACTTTAAACCATCCCCGCAATGCCACAGCACCTTTATTAGCAGTATTGGTAGAAGCTTTTTATTATCTGTCTAACCAGCTAGAAGATGTGTTGATTGAGGAGTCAATCAGTTTAATTAGTCGCTTTTGTCAGCGTCTTTTAGATGCGGTAAGGCAAGGTGATTATTATCGGCAAATTTATCGTTTATTGGGTAACGATAGTGGCATAGAAAATCAGCTAAAACAGCTAGAAGAGCAGTTAATTCATGCCTTAGTTTCCGAAGCGAGAACAGAGTGCGATCGCTATGTAAGAGAAAATCACAATTTTTACAACGAAGGCACTTTTTCTATCTTTCAATTTCGGCAAACTGTCCAACAAACTGCCCAAGGTTATGACTGTGAAAGTATTCTTGATGCTGAACCTGCTATCCGTCAATTACTTAAGTTAGATTTTGAGCCAAAAGTATCAGCGACAATTCAGAAAAACTTCCGCCAAACCGTTAATAATACTCTAAAAAATCAATTGATACCAATGGCAAAAAAACAAGCCGATACTATTCTACAACAGTTCAATCAAGCTCGTTCTTATCTAGAACAAACCTTAGAACAGGAAGCGGCGGAAAAAATTGCTAATAATGCCCGCAAACAGGAAGAAATTAACCAAAAAATTGAGAATTATAACCAAGCGATCAACTCTCTCAATACTTGTTTAACTGCTATGGGTTTACAGAAAAATCATTTACCTGTAATTGTTGAACAAGAATTAGAGATTGTCCCGGAAGTTGTTAATCACTCCAGCAATTAATATGGGGAGCGGGAAGGTGGAAAGTAGGGGGAAACAATCCATCTGTTAAAAACCGATTTGCTGTCAAAGCAAAAAATTAATTAAAATTAAAACTCATCGGGGGATAAGCGATCGAAGTCTTGTTATTCTTATAACTGGTGGGTTGCGAGATTTTTCCAGACTCGCAGCTTAACCCGATCAACTAATAACCGATAGAGGGGTGCAGAATGGGAGAATGGTTAGATTTTACCGATGAGGTGGTCACTGTTAATGGCAAAGGTGAGGAAATTAAACGGGAAAAAGTCACTAATCGAGGTTATCAGTATTTTTTAAGCAAAAAAACCTTTTTAGAAATGATTTCTATCCCTAGCGGTCAATACCTCATCGGTGCGCCCAAAAGTGAGTTAGGCTGGAAATTGAGTCAAAGTCCCCAATCTCTGGTTAATATTCAGGCTTTTTGTCTGAGTCGCTACCCAATTACCCAACGACAATGGCGCGAGGTGGCAAAATTAGAACCAGTAAATATTGAACTTAATCCCTATCCGGCCCATTTTGAAGGTTACGATCGCCCCGTAGAACAAATTAACTGGTGGGAAGCGGTGGAATTTTGCGATCGCCTATCCCGTCTCACAGGACTGAATTATCGTTTACCCGCAGAAAAAGAATGGGAATACGCTTGTCGGGGAGGTACATCAACCCCCTTCCACTTTGGCCCGACAATTTCCACTGATTTAGCCAACTATTCGGGGGTGGACTGGGATTATGGCGGGAAAGTGTGCAGTTATGGTCGTTATGGGGAAGGTTCCCTAGGATGCGATCGCAGGGAAACCACACCAGTGGGAATGTTTGCCGTCGCTAACCCTTTCGGACTCTACGATTTGCACGGAAATGTCAGGGAATGGTGTGCAGATTACTGGCGCGATAACTACGAAGCGGCCACCATAGAAGATAGGGACAGACGAGTTTTGCGCGGGGGTTCCTGGAATGATGGCCCTAACAAATGTCGCTCGGCCTACCGAGTCAAATTTCTGGCTACTGCTGGACTCTATGATATTGGTTTTCGTGTGGTTAGCGATAATTCTCCTTAAATCTAAAAACCGATCACTGATTACTGGTGACAGGGAGGTGAAAAAATTGAAAATAGAACTACCCCAGCAAATAATCAGTGAGTTTTGTCAGAAATGGCAGATATCTGAAATGTGTTTATTCGGATCGGTTTTGCGGGAAGATTTTCGTCCAGATAGCGATATTGATATACTGGTCAGTTTTCAAGATAGTGTTTCTTGGGGACTTCTGGAGTTTTCGAGGATGAAACGGGAATTAGAGAATGTATTGGGACGGAAAGTTGATTTGCTAACGAAAAAATCGATCGAGCAGAGTCATAATTGGATTCGTCAACGAGAGATTTTAGGGACAGCGCAAGTGATTTATGTGGCGGGATAAGGCTTTTTTACTAGATATTGTCCGAGCAGGTCAATTAGCTCGATAATTTGCCGATCAACTGGCAAAATTTGCAGGTGTTTGTCAGACAAATTTTAAAAATGTACCGCTCCTCGATCGAGAGTTAGAATTGATTTTAGAGACAATAAAGGTGATTTAACCAAATGATTGCTAACTTTGACCATAACTATCTTTCCCCAGAAGATTATTTAGCAACGGAGAGAATAGCTAAAGATAAACACGAATATATTCGCGGTCAAACCTACGCCATGGCTGCTGCAAGTAAGGCCCACGGTATGATTATTATCAACTTAGCCACGCTTTTAAAAAACCAGCTGCGGGGTAGTGGTTGTCTTGTCTATGCCACAGATATGAAAGTTCGTCTAGAAATAGCTAATAGTTATTTTTATCCCGATCTTGTGGTCACTTGCGACTCGCGAGATAATCAGTCTTTCTCAGAAGATTTTATCCGTTATCCGCGCTTGATTGTAGAAGTATTATCCCCCACTACGGCTGCCTTTGCTCGCAACGCGCTCGCGAAGCGAGATCGGGGTGATAAATTTGCCGACTATCGTTCCCTTGAAACTTTAGAAGAATACGTTCTTATCAGTCAAGAACGCATCAGTGTGGATTGTTTTCGTCGCAATGACGAAGGATTCTGGGTTCTTTATCCCTACAGCAAAGGAGCAGATATTTATCTAGCTATACTTTGCACGGCTACAACTTGCATTTTTTACTCAAGGACAATAATATAGTTTAAGAGTCATAATTAGAAGCAAAGCACTCATTAAAAACATGATTAACCTAGAATTCACGGA
>NZ_SFBV01000098.1:0-34509 GCF_007095585.1 Microcystis sp. M_OC_Ca_00000000_C217Col | reverse complement strand
AATCAGTAATCAGTAATCAGTAATCAGTAATCAGTAATCAGTAATCAGTAATCAGTAATCAGTAATCAGTAATCAGTAATCAGTAATCAGTAATCAGTAATCAGTAATCAGTAATCAGTTATCAGTTATCAGTTATCAGTTATCAGTTATCAGTTATCAGTTATCAGTTATCAGTTATCAGTTATCAGTTATCAGTTATCAGTTATCAGTTATCAGTTATCAGGAGATTATTTTGATTTATTCTCCCCACTTCATAATTCATGATTCATAATTCATAATTCATATACTTTTTCAACAGGATTTATTATTATGTCTAGTTTAACGGCAATTCGTGAACATATTTTTGCTTGGGGAAAACGCACCTATATCATGGGTGTTTTGAACGTTACTCCCGATAGTTTTAGTGATGGGGGAGAATTTGACAATGTTGAAAATGCCCTGCTACAAGCGATGAAAATGATCGAGGCTGGGGCTGATATAATCGATATCGGTGGTCAATCCAGCCGTCCGGGAGCGCAAGAAATTAGCCTAGAAGCAGAATTATCGCGAGTTATCCCCGTAATCACCGCTATTCGACAACAAAGTTCTATTCCTATCTCTCTAGATACCACTAGGGCGATTGTAGCAGCCCAAGGTATCGCCGCTGGGGCCGATTTGATCAATGATATTTCTGGGGGAACCTTCGATCGCCTATTATTGCCGACGGTGGCTAAATTGGCCGTTCCCATCATCCTCATGCACCTGCGGGGCAATCCGCAAACCATGCAATCCATAACACATTACGATAATTTAGTCAAGGAAATTAAAGAATTTTTACAGAATCGCGTTGAGGAAGCTTTACAGTGGGGTATTGCTAGGGAAAATATTATCATCGATCCGGGGATTGGTTTCGCCAAAACTGGGCGACAAAATCTTGAGTTATTGCGAGAATTAGGGCAATTTCGGGATTTAGATTTACCTATTTTAATTGGATTGTCGAGAAAACGCTTTATCGGCGAGATTACAGGCAAAGATGACCCAAAAGAACGAGTTTTCGGAACAGCGGCGGCCTGTGCTATAGCGATCGCTAAGGGGGCCGATATCCTGCGCGTCCATGATGTGGCTGCGATCGTAGATGTGAGGAAAGTGGTGGACGCAATCGAGCGAAGTTGAAAATTTTTGCTAGTCTTAGAATCATCCACAGTTCGATCGAAATTAGCGATGAATAGCCAACTAACCAGCGATCATTGTATGCTACCCGTGATTCGATCTCCCCGGGATTATCAAGTTTTTCGCATTAGCGCTGGGGATACAAATCGTTTAGCGATCGTCTTTGATTCTACCGTAGCGGGGGATTCCTTGACCGTCTGTGTGGAAATTTTCGATCCCCACGGTCGCACCCCTACCCATCGTCATCATTTTGCGGTAGAAATGTTTTTTATCCTCAAAGGGGAGGGAATGGCTATCTGTGATGGTAAACCGATTCCCCTAGGTCCAGGGGATAGTTTATTAGTCCGTCCCACGGGTATTCACGAGATTAGAAATGTGGGGGACGGAAGACTTTATGCACTATGTTTTATGGTTCCCAATGAGGATTTTTCGGAATTAATTCGCAATGGTATCCCAGAGGAGTTAGACGCAGAAGATTTAGAGGTGTTGATGGGAACTATTAAAGGATAATCAAGCAATATCATCCCTTAAATTTTGGCCTTTTTTTTCAGGAAAAGAGCGATTAAAAAGGTAAAGGTTCCTCCCAGAAGGCCGAAGATTAGCCAATTTAATCTTGGATAGCCTTTATTGATAGCGATGACTGTAGCAATGCCACCGATGAGACAATGCCAGAAAAAAAGCAACAAGAATAAATCTAAGCTCGGGGAAATATCAGCAATTAGTTTCATATTTTATCCGTAGAGCGATAGAGTGAATTGTTTAGATAGCAAATCTCTAGAATTTTTCCAATGACCGAATCCCTGACCCGATTTTATGTTTATTAACCTCTATAAGTATTTCTATTTTTTTGTCCAAGGCCATTTTGTTCCCATCTCGGTTAAAGCTGAAAAAACTAGATAGAGAATGAGAAAAGCAACACCAAAGAGAAAAGTCAATAAGTCGTTATTCATCGAGTTATCACTGATAGGTTAAAGGTCACTGATTCGCTGCTATTCATTTGTCCACTACTTAGCAATTACTGTTTTTCTAGACTGTTGAAACAGGTTTAATTATTGTTGCTGTTGTGCCAAATAGTTAAGCACTGTTTCCAGAGTTAATTCTAAGCGTTCCGAGATTTGTTTTGGGGTTAAACCGAGGTCTTGCAGGAGAGGAATCGTTTTCAATTTTTGCAAGTTTATTCCCTGTTCAATTCCCTGTTCAATTCCCTGTTCAATTCCATCTCCAAAAGCTTCTTGATAGAAACGAGTTTGTTTGAGGTCTTGTAGTTCTAACATAGCTTCTATTTCCTCTCGACTGCTGTTTTTCTAAACTGTTGAAACAGGTTTAATTATTGTTGCTGTTGTGCCAAATAGTTAAGCACTGTGTCCAGAGTTAATTCTAAGCGTTCCGAGATTTGTTGCGGGGTTAAACCGAGGTCTTGCAGGAGAGGAATTGTTTTCAATTTTTGCAAGTTCATTCCCTGTTCAATTCCATCTCCAAAAGCTTCTTGATAGAAACGAGTTTGTTTTAGGTCTTGTAGTTCCAACATAGCTTCAATTTCCTCTCGACTTTTTTGGGGTAACTTATAAATGATTATTGTTTCGATTAAATCAATGACATTTTTCTGCACTAAGCGATCGCTCACTTCTCTTTGAGCCTGTTTAATTAAAATCTTAGCAGAATTAACAGCTTGACTCTCACTTTCCGTAACCAATTTGACCATGGCGATCGCTAAGGAAGGAGTCTCGTCATTTGCCAATTCATCCAGATAGATTCTTTTAATCCTATCCAAGGATAACAAGTCGGCAAATTGCTGGGGATGTTCTCGCTCAATTTCTCGACTAGGATAAATAACAACTATCTGCCACGGTGACAAAGGTTTATACTGTCTAAGATACAGAAAAAGTTCCGAAAATAATCGATAATATAGGTCTTCATCCTTTTGAAACTGCACTTCTACCAGATAAAAGGGTGAATTTTCTAGATTATCGAGCGGCAAAAATAAACCATCCAATCGAAAAGCTAGTTGTTTGACTTCTTGGGAAGTAAATCGATAATTGCTAACGATAGCATCGGGTCGCTCAATTAATTCAAAGAACGAATCGGGAAAATCGAGAAACATTCGATAGAATATGCTGTCAGTTTTCATGCTGCCACAAAATTACCTGTAATTTCCGCTTAATCCGCCCACAAAAGAGAATTAACCTATGATCATCCCATCATTTCTGCAACCCGGTGCTAAAGTTTCTCTGGTGGCCACCAGTGGTGCCGTCAAGGAATTAGCCGCCCTCGAAAAAGGCGTAGAAATCTGGCGATCAAGGGGTTATCAAGTGGAATTTAGGGAGAATTGGGCTAATCGTCTCGGTTATCTCGCCGGTAGCGACGAGCAACGTCGTCAAGCTTTAGCCCAAACATGGCAAGATGCCGATTGTCAAGCAATTCTCTGCGCTAGGGGGGGTTACGGTAGCGCTCGCCTCTTAGAAAATTGGACATGGGCAAAAACTAACCCGAAATGGTTAATCGGTTTTTCCGACGTGACGGGGATTTTATGGAGTTTAGCAAAACAGGGCATTTGTAGCGTTCACGGTCCAGTTTTAACCACCTTAGCCCAAGAAAGTCCCCAATCAATTGATCGCCTCTTTTCTCTTCTGGAAGGTCGTCCTTTAGCCCCTCTTATTGGTCAAGGTTGGGGTGGGGGCAAAGTGCGGGGACGCTTATTACCGGCTAATTTAACCGTAGCCACCCATCTCCTCGGAACCTCGGTTCAACCCACCCTAGAGGGGGTAATTTTAGCCCTAGAGGACGTAACCGAGGCCCCCTACCGGATCGATCGAATGTTAACTCAGTGGCGAATGCTGGGCATTTTCTCGCAAATTAAAGCCATTGCTCTCGGTCGTTTTAGCCGTTGTCTGGCAGCCCCCGGTAGTGATAGTCAAACCGTAGAGGAAGTCTTAAAAGAGCGTTTGGGCGATTTAGGCATTGCGGTTATTGCTGAGTTACCTTTCGGTCATGATGGCGATAATGCCGCTTTACCGGTGGGAACAATGGTAGAACTGGACGGGGATCGGGGAATCTTAGAATTTTTCTATCCCTAATGAGCCACTTTTTTGATACTATCTTAGAGAAGTGTTAACAAATGTAACAAAAAATTAATTATAGATGAAAGTATTAGTTATCGGTGCGACGGGAACCCTAGGACGACAGATCGTGCGTCATGCCATCGATCAGGGACATCAAGTGCGTTGTTTGGTACGCAGTCAGAGAAAAGCGGCTTTTTTGAAGGAATGGGGCGCGGAATTAGTCGGGGGAACCCTACGGGATAAAAGTACAATTATTGCTGCTTTAGAGGGAATGGACGCGGTGATCGATGCCGCTACTGCCCGGGCGACGGACTCAGCCAGCATTAAACAGGTGGATTGGGATGGTAAAGTTAATCTGATTCAAGCGGCCAAAACCGCCGGAGTAGATCGCTTTATTTTCTTCTCGATTCTCAATGCCGAAAAATATCCCAACGTGCCTTTGATGGAGATAAAACGCTGCACCGAGAAATTTCTAGCAGAATCGGGTTTAAAATATACAATTCTCCGTCCCTGTGGCTTTATGCAGGGTTTAATCGGTCAATACGCCATCCCGATGTTAGATAATCAAACCGTCTGGATCACGGGAGAAAGTACAGCGATCGCCTACATGGACACCCAAGATATCGCTAAATTCGCCGTTCGCGCCCTAGAAGTCCCCGAAACCGTCGGTCAATCCTATCCCGTGGTCGGCAGCAAAGCTTGGAAAGCTGAAGAAATTATCGAAGTTTGCGAGCGCCTATCGGGTAAAGAGGGGAAAATTTGGCGTTTACCCATGGGATTACTGCGTTTTATGCGAGGAATAAGCCGTTGTTTCCAATGGACTTATAATATATCTGACCGACTAGCTTTTGCGGAAGTTCTCGCTAGTGGTCAAGCTCTTGATGCCCCAATGGCAGAAGTTTATCAAGTATTTGGCCTTGATCCGAGTCAAACAACTACTTTAGAATCCTATTTACAAGAATACTTTAGCCGCATTCTCAAGAAGCTCAAGGAAATCGACTTCGAGAAACAAAAAGCTCAGAAGAAGAAGAAAACCCCTTTCAAAAAGAAAGCGTGAACCAGCAGTAGGAAAATTTGTCAATGCCCAAAATCGGCATTATTTACAACGATATTAAGCCTATCGCTTGTAAAACAGCCCATCAGATACAAGATCAGCTACTTTCCCTAGGTTGGCAGGTGTTTATGGCTACCGGCAGCGGTGGTCTGCTAGGCCATTCTAAACCCTCTCGTCCCGTTTGTTTTACCCCGATCGATCAGTTAGTCCCCCCCCACTTCGAGCAAGATTTAAGTTTTGCGATCGTGTTGGGGGGCGATGGTACAGTCCTATCGGCGGCCCGGCAGTTGGCCACCCTCAATTTGCCCCTGTTAACGGTCAATACGGGACACATGGGCTTTTTGACCGAAATTTACCTAAATCAGCTTGAACCCGCCTTAGAACTGGTTCTAGAGGGGAAATACACCCTCGAAAATCGCTCGATGATCACGGTGCGACTGTTTCGCGAAGATACCCTCCTCTGGGAGGCACTTTCTCTCAATGAGGTGGTCGTCCACCGGGAACCCCTCACCAGTATGTGTCATTTTGAGATTCAAATTGGTGAACACGCACCCGTCGATATCGCTGCCGATGGGGTGATTCTCTCCACTCCTACCGGTTCTACTGCCTATGCTCTCAGTGCCGGTGGCCCGGTAATAACTCCCGATGTGCCGGTATTACAATTAGCTCCCATTTGTCCCCATTCTTTAGCTTCCAGGTCCTTGGTATTTTCTGACAAGGAAACTGTAAATATTTTCCCAGCAACTGCTAATCGGATGGTGATGGTAGTGGACGGTAATGGCGGTTCTTATATCTTGCCAGAAGATCGAATTAATGTGCAGAAATCGCCCCACCAAGTCCATTTTATTCGTCTGCAATCGACGGAATTCTTCCGCATCCTCCGGGAAAAATTGGGTTGGGGTTTGCCTCATATTGCTAAACCCACTTCGGTGGAATTACCTTAATCAGTTATCAGTTATCAGTTATCAGTTATCAGTTATCAGTTATCAGTTAAGTAGTCGGACATAAATTCTGTTGTCTATCTTAAGAAATGTAAATTGCCGCAATTCCTACTGACGACCGACTCCTTACCCCACAGTTAACTTTACTTTTATCCAACTACTTATCAGATGTGAGTTTTCAGTTGACTGATTACTGGTTACTGTTTACTGATCGCTGAATTTATGCTCTCTTTTCGTGCCAAAATAGCTTTTTATTTAGAGGATGTCACCACGGCGATCGGACTGACGGTAAATCTGCTTATCTTAGCATTAATTTTACTATCTTTGGGGATTTATGTGGCTCAAACCTATCCCTTATCCGCCACTTGGCAAATGTGGTTACGTCAGCTTGATTGGGGAATTTTAAGCTTATTTTCCCTAGAGTATTTAATTCGGTTTTGGTGTGCGGAATCAAAACTAGGCTTTGTTTTTAATATTTTTTCGATCCTAGATTTATTGTCAATTCTGCCCCTATTCTTTGGTTTTTTTGATATTAGGTTTTTTAGAATTTTTCGCTGGTTTAGAATTTTGCGAGTGATTCGTTTTTTTGGTTCCGATCTTTCTATTTTTCAAATTAAAACTTCCGATCAGATAGTATTTATTCGCATTTTACTAACTCTATTTTCGATTATTTTTGTCTATGCAGGTTTAATTTATCAGATCGAACACCCGATTAATCCCCAAGTCTATCGGACATTTTTTGATGCTTTTTACTTCGCCATTGTGACTATGACTACCGTGGGATTTGGGGATGTAACTCCCCTTTCCGATGGGGGCAAAATGGTGACAGTTTTAATGATTTTAACGGGAGTTTTGTTAATTCCCTTGCAGATTAGCGCTCTGACTAAACAACTATTAAAATCTGGCACTCAAATTGATTATCCTTGTCCAGATTGTGGTTTACCCCGTCACGATATAGATGCCAATTTTTGTAAAAACTGTGGGGCAGAACTCTTAAAAAAACCTGATTGAGACTAATTCGGGCGAAATTGAGGAGTCAGTATTCAGGAGTCAGTCCCGATGAAAAAATTTTCACCACCACAGATGAAAGAGGTTTCCTTCCCTACACCCTACACCCCGCACCCCCACACCCCACACCCTGCTCCCAATCCGTCTAAATGTTAAGTTAAGTATCGAAGAGCGGCCATTTCATCACCCAGTAGTAATATAATCACTGAGTTATCAATTTTGATCCTTGAGTATGACTGCATTCACCACAACCCCCACCCTTGCTAATTTGCCAGCCAGTGACAGCCGTAGCCGCGTCAGTGAATTTATGAAATCCCTACAGGATGAAATTTGTCGGGGATTAGAAGAAGTGGATGGACAAGCAAAATTTATCGAAGATAGTTGGCAACGGCCCGAAGGTGGCGGCGGACGTTCGCGAGTTTTGCGGGAAGGGGCAATTTTTGAACAAGCAGGGGTGAATTTTTCGGAAGTTTGGGGGAAAGAATTACCTCCTAGCATTGCTAAACAAAGGCCCGAGGCTGCTGGTCATCAATTTTATGCCACGGGAACCTCGATGGTCTTACATCCTCGCAATCCTTATATTCCCACGGTTCACCTCAATTATCGCTATTTTGAAGCAGGTCCGGTTTGGTGGTTTGGCGGTGGTGCCGATTTAACTCCCTACTATGCTTTTGAAGAAGATGCTAGTCATTTTCACCGCACTTTTAAACAGGTTTGCGACCAACATCATCCCGAATATTATCCCGTTTTTAAACGCTGGTGTGATGAATATTTTTATCTCAATCATCGTCAGGAAGCCAGAGGCATCGGCGGGATTTTCTTTGATTACCAAGACGGTTTAGACCCTCTCTATCGGGGTCCTTTTGCCGAAAGTGATGCCGCTATCTATTCAGAAAAATTATCTCCCCAACAACCCCGCAACTGGGAAGAAATTTTTAGTTTCATTAATGACTGTGGCCGAGCTTTTCTACCCGCTTATGTTCCCATTGTCCAGAAACGGCGCTCGACGGAATACGGTGACAGAGAACGTCAGTTTCAACTCTATCGTCGCGGTCGTTATGTAGAATTTAATTTAGTTTATGATCGTGGCACAATTTTTGGGTTGCAAACTAACGGTCGTACCGAATCAATTTTGATGTCTTTACCTCCTTTAGTCCGTTGGGAATACTGTTATCAACCTGCACCAAACACCCCAGAAGCAAAACTCTATGATGTCTTCCTAAAACCCCAAGATTGGGTTAATTGGCAAGGTTAAATCAGTTATCAGTGATCAGTTATCAGTTATCAGTGATCAGTTATCAGTTATCAGTTATCAGTTATCAGTTATCAGTGATCAGTTATCAGTTATCAGTTATCAGTGATCAGTTATCAGTGATCAGTTATCAGTTATCAGTTATCAGTTATCAGTTATCAGTGATCAGTGATCAGTGATCAGTTATCAGTTATCAGTTATCAGTTATCAGTGATCAGTTATCAGTTATCAGATTATAGTTTTAAGTGGACAGTGTTAGGTGAAAACTTCGCTAATTTCTTTTCACTGATTACTGTTCACTGATTACTGTTCACTGAAAATACTTCCCACACCCTTGTCAAGTAAATAAATCTAAAAATTTTGGCTAATTTTTGGACACCTCTCCATACTCGTCTGGAAACCACGGTGAAAAAGGGACAATTACTACCTAAAAATGCGTCTCTGTTAGTGGCATTGTCTGCGGGTCAGGATTCCCTCTGTTTAGGTCAATTATTGCTGGATTTGCGCTCTCGTTGGGGTTGGCAACTAGCGATCGCTCATTGTGATCACCGTTGGTCCTACGACGGAGGATTAGTGGATCATGTGCAGAAAATCGCCGAAATTTGGCAATTACCCGTTTATATTGCCACTGCACCCCCCATGGCGGAAACAGAAGCCAAAGCAAGACAATGGCGTTATCAAGCTTTACAAACAATCGCCCAAGAACAGGGTTTTAATTATCTTCTCACGGCACACACGAGGAGCGATCGAGCGGAAACTTTTCTTTATAATCTCACGCGCGGGGCGGGTAGTGATGGACTTTCTGCCTTAACTTGGTTGACAAGTTTAACCCCAGATATTTTTTTAGTCCGTCCCCTCTTAAATGTCACTCGCGGGGAAACTTTCGCTTTTTGTCAAAGTCGAGAATTACCGATCTGGTATGATCGAGCTAATGAGAATTTACGCTATGCTCGCAATCGCATCCGTCAGGAATTATTACCCTACCTGCAAACTAATTTAAATCCCCAAATCGAAAAACATCTCGCCCAAACTGCTGAAATTTTGGAAGCAGAAAGCGATTATTTAGATAGTATTGCCCGGGATATTTTTCGTCAGGTTATTGATCTAGATCAAAAAAGACTCGATCGCTCCCCTTTACAAATTTTACCTCTAGCGATACAAAGACGAGTGATTCGTTTATTTTTAGCTCAATATTTACCATCATCGCCTAATTTTGCCGAAGTTGAGTCAGTGGTTAATCTCATTACTGGTGTTAATCGCAATGCCACTTCTTCCTTAACCGGCAAAATTCGGGTAGAAGTACAACAAAATTGGCTATATATTAGTTATCAGTGATCAGTTATCAGTTATCAGATTACAGTTTTAAGTGGACAGTGTTAGGTGAAAACTTTCTTTTCACTGATTAAGTGGGTGGGTGGAATTAAATATAAGATGAACGTAGGTTGGGTTGAAGCATGAAACCCAACCCCCTTCGCTACTTTCTTTTCACTGATTACTGCTTACTGTTTACTGTTCACTGAAAAAACCCATCTCCCCATTCTAGTTATCTCTAGCTAACTTTTACAGCAATTGGTTTAAGAAGAAACTAAAATGGTAATACAATTAAACTAAGAATAAAATTGGCGGGGCATAATGAGCGAAACTAAAGTAATTAATCGAGAAAATTTACTGGTAAATCTCCGGCAACAACTACGCGCCGGACAACAGGAATTAGCCGATTGGCAAGGGGGAAAAATGGCCATTTCTGCGGTGCCGGGAGCGGGAAAATCTCACAGTTTAGCAGTAGCTGCCGCTATGGTTATTGCTCGTGAGCAACTGCACGCTAAAAAACAGTTAATTATTGTCACCTACACCCGCTCGGCTGCCGCTAGTATTAAAGCTAAAATTAAACAACGCTTGCAAGATTTACAGCTTTCTGCTCAAGGTTTTAGCGTTCAAACTCTGCACGGACTGGCCCTACAATTGGCCCGTCGTTACCCAGAATTATCGGCATTAGACCTCGAATCTTCTACCTTAGTTATTCCGACTCCTAGCCACAGAATTATTAGAAACTCGGTGGAAAAATGGCTAATTGCCGATCCAATTCGTTATCAAAAGTTATTAGAAGGAGTAGAATTTGATGGGGAAGAAACCGAAAGATTACGCCGTCAATCGGTGCTGAGAACCGAAATTTTACCTAGTCTTGCTTATGCGGCCATTCATGAGCTAAAAAGTTCGGGATTATCACCGCAGCAAGTCTGGGAATTAAGCCACTATACCGACGATAATTATCAAATTCTCGCTATGGCTAGTGGTTTGTACGAACAGTATGAAATCCTGATGCGTCAGAAAAACTATATAGATTATGATGACATGATTTTAGGAGCCTTGCGAGTATTAGAGGAAGAAAAAATTCGCCGACAATGGCAAAAATCTGTCTTTGGAGTCTTTGAAGATGAGGCGCAGGATTCTAGTCCTCTCCAAGAAAAACTAATTACTATTTTAGCAAAAAATAATGACGGAGAAATACCTAATTTAATTCGCGTCGGCGATCCCAATCAAGCGATTAATTCTACCTTTACTCCCGCCGATCCTGTTTACTTTAATTGGTTTTGTGAAAGTTGTCAAAACGAAGGCAATTTATCCACTATGAACCAAGCAGGTCGCAGCAATACTAAAATTATTGAAGCTGCTAATTTAGTGTTACAATGGGTCGATCGAGATTGGAAACAGGGAAAAGATAATCATAAAGTTACCGAGGCGCCTTTTCGGGTTCAAGCGATTCTTCCCGTCGGTGCTGAAGATCCCCAACCTAATCCAGTTAAAGAGGGAAAAGGATTAGAAATTTATCAACCCGATGACATTTATCAAACAGTAGAATTAATTGAAAAACGTCTAGTTAAATTACTCCAAGAAAATCCTCAACATAATGCCGCTATCCTCGTTAGAGAAAATCGACAAGGACACTTTTTTGCTCAAAAATTCGCCCATTTTTATAAAAGTTATCAAATCAGAATTTTTGAAGCTAACGAGATCGATCGCTTTTCCCAAATTCCCGCCGAAATGCTGAAACTATTAGCTTTTGTCGAACGTCCCCACTCTCCCGATTATCTCAAAGCGGCTTTAGAAGTGCTACAATTTAGGGGTTTAATTACTGCCCAAGACTTAAATCCTTTAGTTACCTATCCCGAACAATTTCTTTATCCCACTCCCCTCGATCCTGAACTGAAATCTAACGAAAAAATCGCCCGTCGTTATTGTTGCAGTTTACTAAAAGCTAGATTAGAATTACCCCATTATCAACTCCTGTCTTTTTTCGCTATGACTCTCCAATATTCGGGGTCAGAATTAGCCACATTGCAAAAATTAACCGCCCGTATTTATCAGGAAACTGCTGGTAATAGTTCTCTGAAAAATACAATTAATACCCTTAATGAAATTATCGCCTCTGAGCGCTTTGAAGGAGTGGAAGAAGATAACGACGATTGTTATACTCGTCCCGGACAACTGACTATTATTACTATGCACAAAGCCAAGGGTTTAGACTGGGATTATGTTTTTATTCCCTTTCTTCATGAAGATATTATCCCCGGCAAACCTTGGGTTCCCAATGGGGCGAAATTTTTGGGAGATTTTACCCTCGCAGAAGTGGCACGAGCGCAAATTCGAGCAGCGGTTCATCAACGCTATTTAAACCCCGACAGCATACCAATTATTCCCCCACCTTTAAGCGCTTGGTTAGAAGCTGGACAACTTAAAAAAGCTGAAGAATACCGACTTTTGTATGTAGCGATGACGCGAGCAAAAAGACTTTTATGGATGTCGAGTGAAAAAAAAGCTCCCTTCCGTTGGAACACTTTTCGCGGAGATGAAAGTAGTCAATTACAGGATAAAAATCCCTGTCCTGTCTTTCCTGTTTTAATCAATGCTTTCCCCGATTCTTTCTGTGTTTAACTGTTGCTGCAGCGTCCGCGGATAAAGAATTAGGAAGACAAACCACCAGAGGAGTATAGGAATAGATAGGAGTAGAGTTAACCAGAGACGCTGAGTTAAAAACCAACAGCCGGCAATCAGGGTAATTCCTGTCAATAAAATCGACCAAGGTTGACACCAACGGGGTTTGTGATCCCAAACGCTACTAGATTTCGAGTTAGACATTGGTTAAGGTTCGGTAATTTACTAACTCAATTTTAGAGCGATCGAGCTTAAAAAACGCTTGGGAAGACCGAAAGAGTAAAACATTACTCGATTTACTTATTTAAAAATAACTTCCCCCAATCATAGCCGCTAATAAAATAAAACCGACCCAAACATTTTGGCCGAACATTTGACCATAAACTGGTTTAGGTAAATCCGATTGACGTAACAGCCGGTATTGACGCCACCAAGCGATCGCCGCTAGACCCAACCCTAGCCAAAAAGAGGCTGATAACTGCATTTTTTGCCCCTCCCAAGCCAATAAACCCACTGTTAGGGCAAAAAAGACCCCCACGGCTTCCGGGGCGTATTTGCCGAAAAATATGGCACTGGAGTTAATACCAACCTTGAGATCATCCTCTCGATCGGACAGAGCATAAATAGTATCAAATGCCAATGTCCAAAAAATCACCGCTCCCCATAATATAAATGTATTGCTATTTAACGACCCGGTGACGGCACTCCAACAGATTAAAACGGCAAAACCCCAAGCGAGAGAAAGAACCAATTGGGGTACAGGAAAAAAACGCTTGGCGAGGGGATAGCAGATAATCAAGGGAACGGCGGCCACACATAGGCAAAAACTCAGGAAATTCAGATATAAAGCTAAAATTGCGGCGCAAAAGAAAGCAATCAGAGCGATAATCAAACCAACCTTGATCGATAAAGCTCTGGCCGCTAAAGGACGGTTACGAGTGCGATCGACTTGTGGATCGATATCCCGATCCCAAAGATCGTTAACCACACAGCCGGCGGCGCTAGTGGCCAAAGTTCCCAAAACGATCACCCCGATCAAGGGTAGCGGTGGCACACCGTCTGCCGCCAAAAATACCGCCCATAAAGCGGGAATCATCAAAATTAACCTACCTGCGGGTTTATCCCAGCGCAAGAGGCGAATAATCGTCATCCAAGTGGGTTCTAGATCGGGTTGGGATATAGTCATAATTTCTCGTAAAAAGTAGAAACTAGGAGTTAAGGGGGTGTGGGGTGTGGGGTGTAGGGTGTAGGGTGTAGGGTGTAGGGTGTGGGGTGTGGGGTGTAGGGTGTGGGAAGAATAAATAAAAATAATCTCCTGACGACCGGCTCCTGACTCCTGACTCCACCAATAAACTTTTTCAGCAAACCCTACTTACTTAACGGGATTACCAGCCCCAACTATTGGGAACGCCTTTAAATGGACCAACCACATCGGAGGTTATCCATCCCCCGTAAAAGTTGCCCGGTTGCGGTTGTACTAATTCACCGTCGGCATAACAAGCGGTCATTTTGGCAGGATAAAAAGCCAGATAATTCTTAATTGCCTGAAACTCTGGTGTCGGGTCTGGATAATACCAAGCGGCGTTAATTGCCTGTTGGTCGCCAACAGTGATATTGTAATATCCCGCTAGACCTTTCCACTCACAAAAAGACTTTTCTGCTGTGGCTTGCAGGTATTCCATTTTAATATCTTGGGGCGGTAGATAATAAACTGGGGGATGACTGGTTTCTAGAACTCGATAACTGCTTTTAGTATCGGCAATTATCACGCCATTAAAGATAATTTTTAGGTGTTTAGGTGATAATTCTAGGCGCGGGGGACGAGGATAATCCCAGACGGATTCCTGTCCTGCTTTTGCTGGTATCGGTTGGGGACGAAACATAATTTTTCTTATCGTATTCTCCGAGTCAGTTCACTGTTTACTGTTTACTGCTCACTGAAAAGAGTTTTCTCAGGGTTTCCACTCGTTCTCGATTGACATTTAAATCCGATTCTCCTAAGCGGGAGGCCGAGCGAACATCGATCGCATTTTTGCTAGGATTAAGAGAAAATTCCAGATCATCGACAAATCCCATCCATTGACTGCTAAATTCGGCGTAGAGATAGTTACTATCTTGGTTAATAATTTTAGTTCTCGGTTGGGAAGCGATAATTTTAGCTAATTGCTCGATCGCTTTTTCCCCGCTACCCTGATAACTAAGGGGTTCGATCGCATGAGCCTGATCCTGACTCTGACTACTAACACAATTAGGAGTGACCGGACAAGGAGCCAGTTTACCCTCCCTGACTCCCAAATAATCGGGACGAGTACCGGCGAATAAACTAACGCTATCGGGAGCAATTAACCTAATTCCTAGCCAGATGAGCAGTATTCCTAGGAAAATAAACGGGGTTAGCCGGAAAGATTTTTTCACCGTGTTGGGAGTTTCAGTCATGCTAGTCTTACAGAATCACTTCAATTAACTTAACATTGATAGGTGTGACAATATCAGGAGATAGAATAAGATGTTTCTCGATGAATTACAACCCGTTGTTAAAGAACTGATTCAACAACCGATCGCTTTTTTCGGTGGTTTTGCCTCTGGATTACTGCGCTTGAAACTCTCGGACGATCCCCTCAAAAAATGGTTAGAACAGCAGGGATTAGTCAGTTTTAACGACAATAATCAGGATAATGGCAACGGTCCCCAGTCGATCTCGATCGATTAGGGATCAGGGGTTAGCTGTTGGGGGTGAGGGTATTCTCCCATCCCCAAAACCCCCCGCTTACCACCCCATCAGCTTAACTTGTTGCTGAAAGTAGATAAATTTCCTCGGCTACTCGTTTTAAGCGTCTTAATTGCGCTTCCATATCCTTTTTAGTCCATTTGGCGGCGAATTGCTGGAATCCCCACCCCACAACCGGATTAGGAATCGCAAACTCAAAACGATTGATTAGACAAGTGCCGCCATCATTGGGTTGACATTCCCAGCGATCGCATCCGCGAAAAAAGCCTTCAAATTGCCAGACAATTAACCCCGGTTCCCTCTCAATCACCGTACTTTTTAGCGTTGGCTGAATTAGGGGAATTTGAATCAAAAAACGACTTCTCCCACCGATATCGGTCTTCCAATCCCCGATAGGTTCACAAACTAACAATGGATTCAACCAACGACGCATTAACTCTAAATCCGTGATACAACGCTCCACCGTCGTGGCACTAGCTTTAATCTGAATTGATTGTTCAAATACTTGACAAGATGACATTGATCTGCTTATAAATTACTGGCTGGAATTAAATATAAGATGAACGTAGGTTGGGTTGAAGCATGAAACCCAACGCCTGCATGGGTTACGCTACCGCTAACCCATCCTACAAATAATTGTGCCTCCCTACTTAAATTACTGGCTGAGAATTATCGGTAGTCGGACAAAAATAAAGTTAACTGTGCAGACAAGGCAACAGTAAGGGTTTTGTACTTGGTTACATTTCTTAACATAGTCTTGTTTATAGCCTTTCTCATCAAGATGAAGTGTAACCTAATTTGCTATGGACGACCGGCGATCGACTCCCCAAAACGAAAACTTCCTACCTCATCATTAAGATAACTGCTCTCAAGCTCATTTTTTCACTAGCTTGAGCAACTCTTGAAAACGTTGGCGTAATCTCTCAATATTAGCCGATTTCCCGCCATAACTCCAATCAACGTAGGCGCGAGCAATCTCCGGACCCTAACGAGGGTTGGCTGAATATTACTGGAAGCCTGACTACAAAAGGATTTGACTGATAGTTAGCAAGCACTAATTAATTTACTTGTTGAATAAAAAATCATTAACTGTAACAATATTGGGCTCTTCGTTACTTGTTATGGTTCGATAGGGGGGGCATAAATCGACTAAATCCTTATCTGGCAAGAGACTTAATTGATTAGTTCGCTCTAGAGCAAAACCAATTGACAAAAATCGCTAAATGCCTTTCTCTATAAGGGTTCCATCCCTTATAACCCCCGTCCATTGCATAACACAAACCGAAGAGCCCTAATTAATTTACTTGTTGATGTGTAAACGAGGTCTATACTGATAGTTTCTTCTTTCAAAATAGTCCTAAAAGTCTTGCCCAGTAAGCATTTAACCTTACATAAGCAAAAATTATCACACAAAGTCGAGAAGAGCCAAAAATCATTAACTGTAACAATATTGATAGACAGAAAAGGATGTAAAATGAGTAAATCTTGATCTCCTGTAATGATCGATTCTGCTTGACCATTAACGGCTAATTCTAAATATTTATTATCTTTAGTATCTCGGCAAATATCCGTTCTGAATTCCATATTTAAAATAAATTCCACAGTTTCCGAAAAGTCTAATAAAAATTGTTGACGTTCTTCAAGACTAATATAGCGGCCAAATTTTGGTCGCGATAAGACGCTTTCCAGTTCTTGCCAAGTGGCAGAGGACACGATAATGATTCCTAATTGTTGCGCTTTTTTAAAAGCAGTATTGGGTTTACTCTTGGGCGATAAAACAGAACTGATAATAATATTGGTATCGATAACAAAGCGTCTAGTCATCTTCATTTAAGAGAGATTCTAAAATTTCAGGGGTTAATCCTCTCTCTTGTGCTTTTTGTCCAATATTATCCATAGTTTTATATAATTTGTCCAGAGATTCTTTTCTAGATAAATTTGAAGATTGAACATAAAAAGCGATTTTTTTCTCTATTTTTTGACGCTCTTCTTCCGTTGCATTCCAATAAGTTTCAGCAACATCTAAAGGAACTTTGATTCGGATTTCTGTTTGATAGTTTGTCATAATTATATTTTCTTAGTTTAGTAGTAAGTAGTCATGCAAAATTAATTACCTGCCCGATCGAGCTAAAACCCTTACGGGGCAATGATCGTCATGTGTAAATAATTTTGCCTAGGTACTTAAAGAAATTTAGTCGAAATTAATAGCCTCCCTTCCGCCAGCGTTACAGTCTAGAAGTTTCAGTTACTCTAGCGCATTGTTAAACTGATTGTCAAGTTTAGTTACTCTCAATTTAATATCTGTAATTTACTTTGGTTGCGAAAAACCAGCACCGACAGTATAAGCGCCGGGAAAAAATTTTTTGTAAAGATTGGTTATAGCTTGAGTCAGGTTTGGGTAATTGGCGCTAGGATTATCGGAGGATTTTCTTTCGGCACTGGTAGAAAACAATTAGGAGGATTTATGATCCCAGTTAATGAGGCTCAACAAAAGTTGCAGGACTTGATTGATTCAGTGACTGTTTCCCACGAACCCATTATTATTGAGGGATGCGATGGTAATGCAGTTTTGCTATCTCAAGGGGATTGGAAATCGGTACAAGAAACGTTATATCTCCTCTCAATTCCGGGGATGCGAGAATCAATTCGGGAGGGACTGGCAACGCCGGTTGAAGAATGTGCTGAGGAGCTAGAATGGTGAGGTGGAAATTGGTTTACACCAAACAGGCGCAGAAAGACGCTAAGAAGCTTAATTCTAGTCATTTAAAAAATAAAGCGCAGATGTTACTTGACATTCTTCAGGTCAATCCATTCCAAAATCCCCCGCCTTAGGAAAAGTTAGTGGGAGATTTGAATGGTGTGTACTCTCGGCGAATAAGCATTCAGCATCGTCTTGTGTACGAAGTTATTCAATCTGAGGGTATAGTTAAAATCCTGCGGATGTGGACACATTATGAATAGCGTTAAGACATCGTTAAATCTAGGATTTGCTGAAAAACTTTTTCGGCAAACCCTAACTATAGGCTCAAGCTCACTTTTTCACCAACTTGACAAATTCTCGAAAACGTTGGCGTAAACTCTCGATATTAGCCGATTTCCCGCCATAACGCCAATCAACGTAGGCGCGAGCAATCTCCTCGATAATATTCGCCACTGGCGGCGGTTGGACGCGGCGGGCGGCGGCGGCGTATTCTAAAGGGGTTTGAGCGGGATGTTTACCATAACCGGCTTCTGTTAAGATTCCTAACATTTGCTGGTATAAACGCTCGATTGGTGGTAGTTTTGCTAACTTGCGACCCCGACGCCAACGATGGAACTGTCCCCATCCTAACCAACCAGCGTAAGCGAAGACGACCCCCACTAAACCACCGAGAATTCCCCCGAAAAGACTGCCGGAAATAAAGCGCCATAACCAGGCCAATAACTGACCGATAGTAACGATAACATTTTCCCAAATCAGACCGAGAAAACCCGTTACTGGAGAGGGCAACCATCCGGCTACCCATTGCCAAAATTGCTTGAGGACGCTAAAAGGTTCCGCTTGCTCAAAGGATGGGGGAATTAATTCGTGGCCCGGGATAGGATCGAAATTGTACCAACCGTAACCGGGGAAAAACACCTCTGTGATGGCGTAAGCGTCCGTATTTTGGACAACATAAAAGCCAGTGAAAGGATTAAACTGGCCAGGGGCAAAACCAGTGGCTAATCGGGCAGGAATACCGATCGAGCGTAACATAATCGTTAACACGGTGGAAAAATGATCGGCGTAACCCCCCTGAAAACGAAATAAAAAGGCCGAGACTAAATCCTCATTTTCGGCTAAAAAGGGCAAATCGGTTTTTAATTCGTAGTTTTGCTTCAATGCTTGGGCTAAATATAGGGTCTTCTCGTAGGGAGAGGTTAAAGGTTTGGGAGATTTGGCCAGCAATTCCTCGGTTTTTCGGCGGACTTTCGGGGCAATTTCGGCAGGAATTTGTAAATAATGCTTGAGAATAGACTTAGGGTAGGTTTCTGGAGCCGATCGCAGTTGGCTGCGATTGCGTTCCGGCACTTGTGAGATTACAGTATAAGTTAGCCCTTCTGCTAATCCTCCCGGCGACCTTAAGCTATTTTCTCGGTCTAAAGATACCTGTCGAGTGGGAAAAAAGAGAAACTGGGGCGAAGTAAGAGCAGGGATAATATTCGGTAAACTGGAGACAATGCTGTAAGTTTGGACTACCTGATGGGTTTTGGCTTGGGTTGCAGGTAGCGGCACAAAAAAGCGATAGGACCAACTACTGCGATTTAAATCCTCTAATTCTTGATCTCGCGAGATTTGCCACCCTTGACCAGTATAGCGATCAAAGGCCATGGCGCGCCAGAATCCGGGAGCTTGAGAACGTACCCGCATGACTGTCTGGGGAGTCATACTTCCCCGCAAATTTTGGTTGATTTGGCTGTTAAAACCGTAATAAAAGGTAGAATCTAACTGTCCTGACCCTGTAGTGGGACTATTACCGCCATTTACGCCACCATTCCCCGTTTCACCCTCGCGCACATAGCCGGGGTTAACGATTTGTCGGTCTCCCTGTTCAAAATCCTGATTTTCCATACCTCCTGGACTATTGACGGGAAAAGATTGAATTTGATAACCAGGAAAACGCGGCATCAGGGCAAAAATTGTCAATCCCAAGAGGACAATTGTCAGAAAGAAAATCCCGAAACGTTTGGGAGAAAGGGGAGAATTTTGTGGGGAAACTAATTTTTTTGTAGCTAGACGGGGGGGTTTCTTTGCCAAGAAAGGGAGACTCTGATTGAGATTATCTAAACCTAAACGAGAACGATAGTCTAAAACTAGGGTAGGTAGGGATAAAAGCAGAAAGAGGATTAACCAAGGCGCAAAAGCAAGGGTTTGAGAGATTGTCCCGGCGACTCCCAAGAGAATTAAACCGATTACCATAGAATAACCTAAGTCTTTGCGTCGGGGCAGGTCAAAACTATGGAGAATTTGTAATTGAATTAATAATTGTGTTAGAGCAATGCGACTATCCTGCATCGCAACGATATTACCCAAGAATAGCGCCAACACTACCAACATTCCGATCGCTATACAGAATTTTGCCCCAATATTGCGCTTTTTCCTGCGTCGCCAACTCCAGATTCCGCCGATAATACTGAGAGGAACGGCCCAAATACTGGTATAACTATCAGTAGCCACATCGGTGGCGATAATACCGACGATTACTAAAGCTTGCACCAGAATTCTTAAAATAATCGATTCCTCGGTTTCTGGCAAGGGAGAAGATTCTATCTTTTGCCAGAGGGTTTTTAAGGAAGGTCTTGGACGAGCGGCACTGCTAACCATAGGGTAAATTGGGAGAAGGACAAAGAAGTTAATTTTATATTTCCCAGTTTTAATCTCGATCGCTCCATGGGGTAAAGTGGATTTTAGATGTCAGGAGTCAGGAGACGGGAGATAGGGAGCAAAAAGCTGATGACTGATAACTGATAACTGATAACTGATAACTGATAACTGACCTATGATAGCCGTTACCAACCCTGAAATTTTACCGTTACTTCATCCCCTGATTGGACAATTAGCCACAGCAATTCTGTCCCACTGGGAAAATTATCTTGATTTGTCGCCCTTTGAGTTACCCGAAGGTTTAGGCTATGTGGAGGGACGTTTAGAAGGGGAAAAATTAATTATCGAGAATCGCTGCTATCAAACTCCCCAGTTCCGCAAAATGCACCTAGAACTGGCTAAACTGGGCAATAGTTTGGATATTCTCCACTGTGTCATGTTCCCCCGTTCAGAATATCCGCTGCCGATGTTTGGATGTGATATAGTCTCCGGCAAAGCGGGAATCAGTGCCGCTATTGTGGATCTTTCTCCCACCAGTAGCGATAAAACTCTCCCTAGTGCCTATAATCAGGCTTTAGCGGCTTTACCTGGGGCTGATTTCGCCCAAGCTCGTGATTTACCGCCTTGGGGTCATATTTTCTCCCAATATTGTCTGTTTATTCGACCCGAAACCGCCGCCGAGGAACGACAATTTTTACAAAGAGTTACAGATTTCTTGACAATTCACTGCAAATGTGCTAAGGAAAGTCAGCCTCTTTCCGGGGAAGAAGCGCGCATTTATTTACAGGGACAACGGGATTATTGTAGTCAACAGCAAAAAAACGATAAAACTCGGCGTGTACTAGAAAAAGCCTTCGGTTGGGAATGGGCAGAGCGTTATATGACGGGCGTTCTCTTTGATCTGCCCGATTAAACTGAACTACCCCTTCCCCCCTTGCTACTAGGGTTGATTCATCGTAGGGTTGATTCATCGTAGGGTTGATTCATCGTAGGGTTGATTCATGAATCAACCCTATCCTTAATAAGGGGGGAGCCGACAATTTTTAACACCTACCCACTTATTTAGAGATTTTCTGCAACCTCATCGCTATTTTTCCCATTTTTGAACTCTTAAAAATTAATTAGGCCAGAAGTCTCTTGAAACTTAACAATATTAATAGACAAAGACAGGAAAATAATTGCTAGATTGATTTAGGTACAGTTAACTGTAACCGCGAGAAGAAGAGAAAAAAAGCGGTTTTCCCAGGTAAAACCACCAAAAAGCCGTAGCTTAATTTCTCGATTCTGACGATTAAATAAATATTAAAAAGTCGGACATAAATTCTGTTGTCTATCTTAAGAAATGTAAATTGCCGCAATTCTTACTGACGACCGACTCCTGACTCCTGACTCCTTACCCCACAGTTAACTTTACTTTTGTCCAACTACTTAAAACAGCCGATGAATCTAACGAACTTTCCTTGGTTAACTGCCATCATCCTTTTTCCCATCGTCGCCGCTTTATTAGTTCCCATAATTCCCGATAAAGACGGTAAAACCGTGAGATGGTTTGCTCTGACGGTGGGATTAATCGACTTTGCCCTAATTATCTACGCTTTCTATAGCAGTTACGATTTCGCTAATCCCAATCTGCAATTAGTGGAAAGTTACCAATGGTTGCCCGAAATTGACCTAAGATGGTCCTTAGGAGCCGATGGCCTCTCCATGCCTCTGATTATCTTAACGGGATTTATCACCACTCTGGCTATCTTAGCGGCTTGGCCGGTGACTTTTAAACCGAAACTATTCTACTTCCTGATGCTGTTGATGTACGGGGGACAGATTGCGGTGTTTGCCGTACAGGATCTGTTACTGTTCTTCCTCGTCTGGGAATTAGAATTGGTCCCCGTCTATCTCATCCTCTCTATTTGGGGCGGTAAACGCCGTCTCTACGCGGCCACCAAATTTATCCTTTACACCGCCGGAGGCTCCCTATTCATCCTTGTAGCGGCGCTGACGATGGCTTTTTATGGCGATACCGTCTCCTTTGACATGGTGACTATTGCTGGTAAAGACTTCCCCCTGAAACTGCAATTATTCCTCTACGCCGGTTTCCTGATTGCCTACGGGGTAAAACTGCCGATTTTCCCCCTCCATACTTGGCTACCGGATGCCCACGGCGAAGCCACCGCCCCCGCCCATATGTTACTAGCGGGAATTTTGCTTAAAATGGGTGGTTATGCGCTCTTACGGATGAATATGGGGATGTTACCCGATGCTCACGCCGTTTTCGCCCCCGTTTTGGTGATTTTAGGGGTAGTTAATATTATCTACGCCGCCTTAACCTCCTTTGCCCAACGCAATCTTAAGCGCAAAATTGCCTATTCTTCCATCTCTCACATGGGATTTGTGCTGATTGGCATGGCTTCCTTTACCGATATTGGTACCAGCGGGGCGATGTTACAGATGATTTCCCACGGACTGATTGGGGCGAGTTTATTCTTTATGGTCGGTTGTACCTACGATCGCACCCATACCCTGATGTTAGACGAGATGGGCGGTGTCGGCAAGAAAATGAAGAAAGTTTTTGCCATGTGGACTACCTGTTCCCTCGCTTCCCTGGCTTTGCCCGGGATGAGCGGTTTTGTGGCGGAATTAATGGTATTTATCGGTTTTGCCACCAGTGATGCCTATAGTCCCACTTTCCGCGTCATCATCGTCTTTTTAGCGGCTATCGGTGTCATTCTCACCCCGATTTATCTCTTGTCCATGTTGCGAGAAATTCTCTACGGGCCGGAAAATAAGGAATTAGAAGAACACCATGCCCTCGTCGATGCGGAACCCCGGGAAGTCTTTATCATCGCTTCTCTATTAGTGCCAATTATCGGCATTGGACTCTATCCCAAAGTGGCCACGACGATTTACGATGCTACTACCAATAAATTAACCGCCCTAGCGCGTAATTCTGTCCCCAGTTTAGTGCAACAGGCTAAAGTGAAAACCCCTAGTTTCTCCCTTTATTCCCTAAAAGCACCCGAAATTTAAATGTAGGGTGGGTTAGGCGACGACAAGTTAAGCAGTTAACCAATAATTAAAAATTCGCCGTAACCCACCACATTATTGATCAAGAGAGGACTTATCAGGAATAAGTAGCTTTAACAGAAACAATATCTGACTTATTTCGGAACGCATAGCTCTGATCTCACCTTCAATCACATCAAAGCGTTTTGATATTGAATTCTTGTCATAATCAATAGGCATCGAGTCTTGAGTAGATAGATTGTTGAGTTTATTAGCAAGAGCTGCCCAACTATTAGCTTTTAATCCAAAATAATACTTAGCTTCATTTAGCGTTCTAAACTGCTGCTTAAGAGTATCAACAGTGAAGTTGATTGTCTGATAAACGCAAGCTTGGTTGTCTAGATCTTCCTCAACCATATCAACAACCTCACGAATAAGTTGATCGTGATTTTCACTAATCTGAGCGGCGGCTCCTAGTATACGAGAGGTCGCTTTAATCTGCAATTCAGTATCTTGTTGAAGCTGATCGGCAATTTTACGAACTTGTTCCCCCAATGTGCCTTTACGCTTTGGCTCTAGAGCAGGTGTTAACTCTTGACTCATGAAAAATCTCCTTTATTCAGAAAGGATATCTTTAATGGCAAGCCAAATGCGTTTGAGCTTTTGCAGCAAACCAACTGGATTACCAGTAGATTCCACTTCTACCGAATCAACTAATTGTTGAATCCTATCCATACGCTCTGCTAAAGCATAAAGGTTATTCACCGCCTCATCCTTGCTTGCCAACGATTCACGCAGTAGAACAACCATTTCAGCAATTTCCTGCTTTAGACGCTCATTTTCAATTTTACGGCGAGTTTCCCAACCCTTGATGCCAGCCTTTGAGCGTCTTTCTCGTTTAAGCAGCTCTTGGGCTTCATTATACAGAGTCAGATATTGCGTCCGCCGGGCATCTGCTTCTTGATATTTGGCTATTAATTCAACAGTTTTTGCCTTCTCTTCGTTATAAAGACAAAGAGTTTGCTGATATCTTTGCTGCTCACTAAGATAGAGTTGATTATTCTGCGTTGCACGCTGCTCCCATTCATCAACTGCAAGCTGTGAAGTCTGAAGCTGTTGCTGCAATTGAGCTTTTTCCTGCTGCAACAAAAACTTATCACCTCTAGCATTATCTCGCTGCTGTTTCAGTTCATGATAAGAGGGTGGCTCTGGCTGCCGAGAGCGAGGATTGTTGCGCTCATTATCACTATTAGAATCTCGGCGATCCGCCCTTCGCATCCCTGGCATAATTCAACCTCCGAAGCAGATATCCCTATAACTTGAGTCTTCCCAAATCAACGGAACGAGATAGCATTCGACAAGCTAAACCTCCTAATGAATCAATCAGTATCGATCACACTAAAAAATAACTTGACGGACACTATCACTACTAAGAGTTAAAGCGACCTAACGACTTAATCAAGAGGCAATCGCCACTCTCAACTTAAATCTAAAATATCATATTTGTCCGCTCCAATGATTTGCCATAACCCGATTACTTCTTAATTCTTAACTGTAGCGAGCATCAATAATCTTGGCGAACTGAACAACGAAGTCAGCTATTTTTAATTGCGTAATCCTTGCTCAAATAGCGACTATTGAGACTTAAACAAAAACTGAGGTAACAATAGTTAAATAGTTTCAAACCTATAGCAGTAAGCCATCAGCTTTGAATCAGTTATATAGGAAGTTGTCGTTTTCTTTTCACTGTTTACTGATTACTGTTCACTGATAACTGAAAAATCCCCACCCTACCCAATCACCTCATGTAAATCCGTCGGTGCGAGATTAGGATAAACCACTTCACCATCCTTAAACCAGATAATGCGCTGAGAGTGACGCGCCACATCAGCCTCGTGAGTTACCATCACGATAGTAATGCCACTGTTATTCAATTCCGAGAAAATAGCCATCACCTCTTGGGTAGTTTTTGAGTCTAGCGCCCCCGTCGGTTCATCAGCAAGTAATAATATGGGTTGATTGACAATTGCCCTAGCAATAGCGACGCGCTGCTGTTGTCCCCCCGATAATTGATTGGGTTTATTGTGCAGTCGATTATCTAATTTTACCTTCGTTAAAGCAGCGATCGCTCTTTCCTTTCTTTCTTGGGGAGAAACCCCACCATAAATCATCGGTAACATGACATTTTCTAGCGCACTCATCTGGGGTAAAAGATGGAATTGCTGGAAAACAAAGCCGATTTTGCGATTGCGAATCTGGGCTAAATCCCCATCCGGCAGCGTGGAAACGTCCAGATTTTCTAGATAATAAGCTCCCAAGGTGGGACGATCAAGACAGCCGATAATATTCATGGCCGTGGATTTTCCTGAACCCGATGCCCCCATAATAGCGCAATATTCCCCTTTTTTCAGGCTCAAATTGATGTTATTAAGGGCTTTAACCATGGTTTCGCCACTGCCGTAGATTTTAGATACATTTTCGAGGCGAATAATTACTGGCTGATAGACTTCGGCTTTATCGTTGCGTTCGCTGAGAGAGGAAGTATCAAAACTCATGAAATAATATAGAGATAAAACCATTAAATGCAGCTATTCTAACCTGAGCAATTCTCCATTCAAGCAACATCCTTGAGAAAACCGACTAGAGGCAAGAAAACCGGCGCTAAATTCGATCGAGCCACGGCTAAACAGGGATAGGATCGATCGCTATAATTTTCCCCCACCTGCAAGGGAAAAATCTTTTCTCCTAAAGAGATAAATACTCCGCCAGCGGCCTGTAGAATTGCCCAAACCGCAGCAATATCCCAGACTTTCGGGGTTGCTTCCACTCCTCCCAAAACCGTGCCATCGGCAACCAAAAGCAGATTATAACTAGCCACTCCTATCATCCGCACTTTGCAGGGAAAGGGGTTTTTAAATACACCTGTACTACGAGCGCAGAGATTAAACAGATGATTTTTGCTGGGAAAATCGTCGCTGGTGTGAATCGGTTGACCATCGCAGTAGGCCCCCTCTGGACCGGTTAAACCCGTCTCACCGTACCAATAACCATAATAGGCCTGTTTCAGGCAGGGGAGATAAACAAATCCGAACACAGGAGTCCCCCGGTAGAGAAGTCCTAGGGAAATGCCCCAGATGGGAATACCGCGAGTAAAATTAGTTGTACCGTCGATTGGATCCACTACCCAACACCATTCTTGATCCGGGAAAATATGGGTAGTTTCCTCGGTTAGGACTCCATGATCCTGGAAAGTGCGGGCAATTAATGATCGCAATTCGCCATCGGACCAACGGTCGGCAGCCGTCACTAAAGTCCCGTCTGCTTTATTGGTGGCCTGTAATTTGCCAAAATCAGCTACTAGGCGATCGCCCACCTGCTCGGTAGCCTGATAACAAAAGTCTAAAACCTGACTCCAAAAAGTTTCCATAATTTTCTCGTTCGTCTTCTAGTAGAATATTAAATCATTGTCTAAACTTAGGTAGTCGAGATTGAGCGCGGAAGCCCACCAGGAGATCAGACTAGCTACCCGTCTAGAAGCGATACTTTACCTAAAAGGGCAGCCTGTCCCCTTAACCGAGATGGTGAGATTAACCAACAGCGATCGCTTGACGGTGGAAGATGCCATGATCGAGTTAATGTCCGATTATGCACACCGGGATAGTGCCTTGGAAGTGGTGGAAACCCCCCTCGGTTATAGTTTACAATTGCGGTCAGCTTATCAGAATTTGATCGAAGACCTGATCCCGGCCGAATTAGGCACAGGAACCCTCCGTACTTTAGCAGCGATCGCACTAAAAGAACCGATTTTACAAGCGGATTTAATTAATTTACGAGGCAGTACGGCCTATCAACAGGTTCAGGACTTGGTAGAACGAGGATTTGTGAGAAAACGCAAGCAAAATGAAGGTAGATCGTACTGGTTAGAATTAACCGATAAATTTCATCAATATTTCGAGGTTGACAATCTTAGAGAACAGGGTATTCTGGAAGCTACCGATCGGGAATAAGGAGAGAGAGAGTATATTAAGGGTGAATGTTTGATCACTGAGCTAAACTTGAAGAAGATGGGGGGGACTTCAGGCAATCAAGAAGAGCGATTTGTTAACCTAAATCTAATAACCACTACAGCGTGGGAGTTCTGATGACTTTTAATCCTGATTTTTTTCCCTGGGAAACCGAAGAACAAAATGATAACTGTCTGATGCAGTATCTCCAGCAGCAGCATCCTGAAACCCTTGAGAGAATAGCCCAATCCGTCAGTAGCGAAATTAAGGATATTATCTCGCAAAACGTCAGGGGATTGGTGGGAATGCTGCCCTCAGAGGATTTTGCGGTACAAATTACCACCGACCGCGAGAATTTGGCTAATCTTCTCGCTTCAGCGATGATGACGGGTTATTTCCTCGGTCAAGTGGAGAAGCGCCATCATTTAGAATCAATTTTGTTAGCTACAGAATCAATTAAATTAGGCAAAAAACCAAAAATAGATTAATCTTCACCCCAAAAAGATAGAGACACTTTCATCGGTGTCTCTATCGGTTTTTAGCCCCCTTTGGCAAAACTCACCATCACTAAAATCGAGAGCAGGATACCGGGGACAAGTAAACCCGCTAATAATCCAAATTCAGTCAGCGTCATAGGAAAATATGCCCAAAATTCCATCACTTCCCACTCTAACCCCCTCTTCCGGCCACCTCAACAAAGCTTAAGGAAAATTTAAAGCCTTTTACCAGTTTTTCTCCTATCAGTTGTCCGACTAGACAAACCAAAAAGAGTCTTTTTGATGTTGCCAAGCGGTTTATAAGTAGCTGGTTATAATTAAATTAAAAATGGATTTTAGGTTCGATCCCCCCTGCCCCCCCTTGATAAGGTAGGGTTGATTCATGAATCAACCCTACGCTTGATAAGGGGGGTGTCTGATAATTTTTAACGCCTACCTACTTAATTCTTTTTTCAGCGCTTCGTATAAAGCTGAATAATCTTGTTCTGCTAATCCCATTTCTAAAGCTTTTTCCAGAAGGCTCTGTACTCCTGTTAGGGGAAAAGTGGTTAAATCTAACTTCTCCGATTCCTCTAAAAAGAGATTGACATCTTTGAGTAAATGTTTAGTGGGAAAATTAGGGTTAGCATAATTTTCTTCTAACATTCTGGTTAATTTTTTGTCAAAAGTAGGCGCATATAAGGCACTTTGACGCAGGATAGTCATGAACTTTTCTAGATCTACTCCTTGCTGGGATAAAAAAGCTAAACTCAAAGCAAAAGCACTGGTTAGAGAGGCAATTAATTGATTTAAAGCTAATTTTAACGCCGATGCGGTTCCCACTTCCCCGATTAACATCGGTTCTTGACCAAAATGTGCTAATAAATTTGACCATTGATGAAACTGTTTTTCTGTTGCTCCCACCATAACTAAGAGAGTCCCATTTTTAGCTTCGGGAATACTTCCTAACACGGGTGCTTCTAGATATTCTCCCCCTTTAGCCACAATTTGATCTCGCAGTTGTTTACTTTCAGAAGGAGCAATAGTTCCCATCTGGATAATAGTCCGATTATTAAAGTTAGATTGCTCGGAATTTAATCCTAAAACCTCTTGGATAGCGGCGGCATTAGTTAACATTAAAATCAGACAATCTGCCTCTTGAATGACTTGCTCGGAACAGCTAACTGTTTTGGCTCCTAACTGCTGTAAAGGTGTCAATTTTTCCAAGGTGCGATTATAGGCAATAACAGGAATTTTCTGATTTAATAATCTTTCTACCATTGGCGTTCCCATTAATCCCGTTCCCAAAATTCCAACTTTCATAACTTAATTTTACCTGATTTAGTGATTAGTTTTTACTGGTTTTTATGGCTGTCCAATGACGTTCGGAAGACTGATAAATTTTAACATTTTTTAATCCCGATTGCTGGATTAAATCTTCGATTTCTGCTAGGGTAAAAGCGGCCTGGAGAGAATCCTTAAATAGTTGCGCTTGTCGGGGAGAAAAATTAGGATCGATTTCCCTCACCATCCCCTGGATTATTTCCTCGGAATCGGGACGGAATAAATCTCTTAAAAAAATGCCACCATTGGGTTTTAAAACTCGCTTAATTTCCCTTAAAAAAGGCAGAGGATTTTCGAGATGGTGGATTAAACTATTAGAAATAACTAAATCAAATTGCTCGGATTGGTAGGGAAGATTTTTTCCATCAACTTTTTCTAATTTGATCTGTTCTTGACAGTTAGCACTCAGGATATTTTTTTGACCAATTTCTAACATAGAATCGGCCAGATCAATAGCGATAATTTGCCATTGGGGACGCAGTTGACAGAGCATAATCGGAATGCGTGCAGTACCGGTTCCCACATCTAATACCCTAGCATTAATACCGGCCAATTGTACGGCTTCTTTAGCAAAATTAGTATTAACTTCGGTGAAGTCCATGGCATCATATTCGATCGCTTCTTCCCGATCATCCATTACTTCCGGTTCTAAAATTCTTTCCATAGAAAAGCTATCCTTAAGGATTACAATATTCACAATACATCGGATCGGCAGTTTTTTGACCGTTGGGAAAGAGTTTTTCCTCTCGATAATCACACCTTTGACAACCGTATAGTTCCAGTTTAATTAAAGAGGTGGGAAAGTGACATAAACCACAGGGTAAACCCGATGTTCTTTCGATAATATCAAACCCCGGACAACCACAATTAGGACATAATTGATTAAGTTTCTGCACCAGATTTGCTGTCGCAGCTGCAATTGCTTTCATCCGCGTGGGATTGTGCATAGCACGCATATCGGTTTCTAGGTGTACCTTGCCGTTTTTGTCAAGAATATCTTCAACAATTTTAACGAAATTTTTCTCGTCAGTAATTCCCTTAAAAATCTGCTCGGAGTCGAGAGAATTTTTATCAAACATCACCACTAAACCATGACTAGGAAAGCCGATTTTTTCGGCAAATTCTAAAGCAGCTGCTAGATTAGTTACAGTTTGGTGAGCGTGATTAGTTTCCGTGACTATTGCTTGACCAATTATTTCTAGATTATGGACTCGATCGAGCAATAAAATCAATTCACGATTACAGGAAACTAGCGGCAAGTGGGGATAGGGATAAAAACTACCCTCACTAGCAATTCCGATATCGTATCCCGAAAGCTCGATCGCTTGTTGTGCCTTCCTGCGAGCGGTTTCAATTTGTGTCCCGATGCGCTTAATATCCCGGGTAAAAGTGCCAAAGCGATCGGTATTAAAATTATCGGGTACAATCACCTTAAGGCCTATTTCTTGCGCTAAAATCGGTGCAATCACCCGCTCTTTTCCGTGCATAGTCCCTAAAATTGCTATCCGATCTTGAAACATCTTTTCTTGAAACATCTTGATCAAGGAAAAAGTAAAAAACAGCAATCAGCGAAAAGAAAACGGCAATTTCCTACTTAAGACTGTCCACTTAAAACTCACATCTGATAACTGATAACTGATAACTGATAACTGATGGTGGGTTACGGCGAATACTAAATAGGTGGTAAAATATCTAAATTATTGTCGCCTAACCCACCCTACGCTAACTGTCCACTTAAAACTGATAACTGATAACTGATAACTGATAACTGATAACTGATAACTGATAACTGATAACTGATAACTGATAACTGATAACTGATAACTGATAACTGATAACTGATAACTGATAACTGATGGTGGGTTACGGCGAATACTAAATAGGTGGTAAAATATCTAAGTTATTGTCGCCTAACCCACCCTACACTAAGTTGCTGGGGTTTTTTCCTGAGCTTGTTTTAATCTTTCTGCTGCTGTTTCCATGACTTCTGCAAAGTTTTCGAGAATTTCGCCGGGGTGCGCTTCGAGGATTTTTGTGGATAGGGAAATGCGATTTTTATATTCGTCAATTTCCGCGACTACCACTTTAATTGCTTGACCAACTTTAAAGAAAGTCATGGGAGAATTAAAAGAGGCTCCTGTCACCTGTTTAGCATGGAGTAATCCCGTCACTCCACCGCAATCGACAAAGACACCGTAGGGTTGTAATTTAACCACGGTGCCACTTAATAATTTACCCACAGCTAATTGACTGATAGCGTTAGCGCGAGCAATTTCTCGCTGAGATAAAACTAATTTATTATTTTCTTGATCGATTTGAATAAAAGTTGCGGTTAAAAGTTGTCCGATCAGGGAATCTAAATCATTTTTTTCGATTAAATGGGAGCGAGGGATAAATCCTTTTAATCCCTCCACCTCTCCCGTCACTCCCCCCTTATTCACCCCCGTGACGCGCAGCTGCACCGACTTGCCACTTTCAGAGATTTCCCTGACATTTTCCCAAGCTTTTTGTAGTAATAATTGCCGCAGAGACAGGGTAACTTGTCCTTCCGCGTCCTGTCCACGGGTAATCAGAAAATCGAATTCTGCACCTATGGGTAAAGCTTCAGCAATAGAAATAACATTTTCCAGGGAAATTTCCCTTAAAGGAATAAAAGCGGAGGATTTGCCGCCAATATCGATGAATGCTCCATCGGAGGTGTGTTGATCGACTCTCCCGCGCACGATCTGCCCTTTTTCAAATTGATAATCGTATTGATCAAGAGCTTTGGCAAAATCGTCCATGGAAAAGGCTGGGTTCGGTGTCATGATAAATAGAATGGTTACAAGTATAATTTCGATCTGCTTCCAGTGTAAGCTGAAGCTTGAGGGGTCAGACCATTAAGATTTAAGAAGGCTAAATAACTCTAGCACATGATCCCAGGCAGATTTGGCCGCATTAGCATTATAACTAGCCCTTTGGTCGCAGAAAAAGCCATGGTCGGCATTTTCATAGCGGAAAACTCGATGAGGAATTTGATAACGGATTAATGCGTTTTCTATCTCATCCACTTGCTTTTGAGGAATACTCGCATCTAACATCCCGAAAAATGCGTAGATTGTCCCTTTGATTTGGGGAGTCACCTTCACTGTCGCTTGACCACCCCCAGGGGTTCCCGTGGTGATTCCCGCACCGTAAAAAGAGGCACTAACTTTGATATCCTCTAGAGTGGAGACAAGATAAACCACATGACCACCAAAACAAAAACCGATCGTGCCGACACCGGTTTTTTTCACCTGTGGCAAACTATAAAGATAATCGATGGTGGCTTGGATATCGCTGATTAATTCGGCTGCTTTGGTTTGTTCTTTGTACTGACGACCGATTTCAATATCTTCCATACTGTACCCCGTTTCAAAACCAGGAGCGAATCGCTGATAAATGGCAGGAGCGATCGCTATATAGCCTTCTTGGGCAATTCTGCGGGTGACATCGCGAATATGGTCGTTTACGCCGAATATTTCCTGAATTACGATAATTGCTGGATAAATTCCCACCCGATCCGGAATGGCTAAATAGGCATCTATGTCAATATCTTTGTTAGGAATCGTAACAGTTTGCGTATTAATAGTCATAATTTTCTCGATGAAAAGGGTTTTAGGGTGTTAGGGTTGTAGGGTTGTAGGGTTGTAGGGTCTTAGGGTTGTAGGGTTTTAGTTGAAATTCCCCAATTCCCCATCTCCCCATCTCCCCATTTCTCCACTTCCCCATTCCCCCATTCCTCAAATTAAAACAAACTTTTCCAAGGCCGCAGCCACCCCATTTAAGTTTACACTGGGGGCAACCCAATCGGCTTGATCCTTAACGGCTTGGGGAGCATTACCCATGGCGACACCAACACCCGCATAGGTGAGCATAGAAACATCATTAAAATTATCACCGATCGCCATAACGTTTTGCGGTTGTAATCCTAGGATATCTTCGGCCAAAAATTGGGTGGCGCTTCCCTTGGTAGCCTCAACGTGGGTAACTTCAAAAAAAGTCGGACTCGATTGGGTAAAGTATAAATCTTGATTTTGATAGCGTTGCTGTAAATGATGCCAAATCTCGGCGATAAATTGCTTATCTTCCCCCATGGCCAGGATTTTAGTGGTTTTGTGGGCAACTTTGCGTAAATCTCCCACTGCTTCGGCAATAATACCCGATCGCTGCCGATAGAATTCGGTTTCCGCATTTAATTGCCGCACATAAAGCACATCGTCCATATAAAAATTAAGGGAGATTTTCTCCTTCCATTGGGGTTGTTCGAGATAATCTAAAAGATCGATCGCCAAGTCGGGGGAAATAGGGGTATGTCGATGGTGAACTTGGGAAACAGGATCTTGAATCCAAGCGCCATTGTAAGCAATTAAAGGTAAAGTCGATTTAAGGCGTTTATGAAAGCGTAAAGCCGAGCGGTACATCCTACCAGTGCCGATAGCGACGGGAATTCCCTTTTTTTGGACGGCCGAGACAGCTTGCACCACAGCCGGATTAACCTGATTGTTATCCCCGGCGATCGTTCCATCCACATCAACAACGATTAAGCGAATATCCACAGTCTTTTCCCATTCAACAGTCAACAGTTATTGACACTCTCGCCGTCAAGCTACGCTGTGACTGGAGATTCTTGCTTCTACTCCTCTTAACTAGACACAATCGGAAGACTATGCCCCCGTCAGACCGAATCCACAAGCGTTTTAGTTTAACGTCTACCGACTGCCCGGCGGCGGACGGATCTGAATTTTATTTGTGGGCTGTTTTGACCTTAGCCGTTAAGCTTCTATCCTGCTTGACCCGTCACCATTACATTTTCAAGGGCGATATTTGTTCCGAGGTACAAAGGAGCGGGAGGTTTCCGTGATCCCTTACGCGCTTTACCGCTTTCTGTATTCTAGCGAAATCCCTCGAAAATTGTCAAAGTATTGAAAGCTAGGATGGAAGGCATGGGATTAAATGCAACAGTCCGAACATTTGGATACACGAATAAAACAATATTAAATTGGGAAAAGAAATTATCAGCCTGACAAGAAACGTTAGTATTTAACTCTAGATAAAATGTCACCATAATTACCTCAAAAACTGCCCTAGTTAATTATTTTTAGCTAGTTGACTAACAAGCCATGCTCTTAAATTCTTTTCTGCCCTCACTTCATCCTCTTTAGCAGTGGCTAAAAATTCATAGAGTTTAGTTTTCGG
>NZ_SFBV01000097.1:0-17101 GCF_007095585.1 Microcystis sp. M_OC_Ca_00000000_C217Col | reverse complement strand
TGGCCATTTTTGTCAATTGTTTTTGATCTAGAGCGAACTAATCAATTAAATCTCTTACCAGATAAGGATTTAGTCGATTTATGCCCCCATATCGAATCATACCAAGTAACGAAGAACCTCAGTTATCAGTTATCAGTTATCAGTTATCAGTTATCAGTTAAGCTGTACTGAATTTAATTGGAAATTTTAGTACAAATGCTCAAACTGCCTCTCCCTGCTCCGCGGCTCCGGCGCTCCCCTGCAATCTTAACGAGTAATTTAGATAGTCAACAGCTTACTGGTGATCACTGGCTGTTCACTGTTCACCGATCACTGTTCACTGATAGGGGCTGACTGAGATATAATCGCAGTCAGTACCAGAGGGTGAATTATGGATAAAACCAGCTTGATCGATAAAGTGAAACAAATGGCTAATAAACGCGATTATTTACTGCAATTGCGCGATAAACCCGACATTGGGGGACTGAGATTAGATGTCAATCAAGCTCTTGAGGAGTTGGATGAATTACTCGATGAGTTTCAAGCAACTTTTCCTGAAGAAAAACTTAGTTAACTATCCGACTCGACGGAATTGAGATTTGTCCGATTGTGCTAATTTTCCCAAGTCATCGATCGCTTTGATCAGATCTTGGGAAGATATATCTTTAGAGCAGTATAGGTCAAAGACTGTACTTTGATTATTTTTTTCCATTGGAAGCTTTGCCAAGGAACTATAGGCGATAATGCGAATATAAGGGTAGAATTGTTTGATCTGAATAGCGGCGCTCTGTCCATTTAAGACAGGCATCCCTATATCTAAAATAATTACATCCGGTTGACAACTTTTCGCCAAGTCGATCGCCTATTGACCATTAACCGCAATTCCCACCACCTAACAATGCTGCTGCTGGGAAATTAAAATCTTGAGTCCTAAACGAGTTAGGTCATGATCGTCAGCAATTAAGACTTTAATTGACTCTCTCGTCCTCATTATAATCATTTTCCTTTCCCTAGAGGTCTCACTTGTTATCATTGTAGAGGCTGTTAGTCTTTTTGACTTCACTTCACGACACTTCCCATCACCCCCGCAACGCACACGAAGTGGTCTCCCTTCTCCCCACTCTTGACTTAAAACCCCCCACTGATCACTGAAAAAAGCCCAACTTTGGGCAAAAATCTGGTTTGTGTCCCCTCTTAGCGGTAAAATTTCTACATCTGGACCGTCGAAAAGTATAAGTTTTGTAAAGTAAAATTAAGAAGGGAGACAAATTTAAGATAACCAACGTATGGAAGTAACTTTTACCGCTGCCGAATCCCTAGAAATTGTTGTTGCTGAACAAACCATACCGATTCAGCATTATCTGCGTCAACCGCAAAGATTAGTACAGGCTATCGTTGAGACTAGCTTAACGGAACACTTGTCTGAGCATCGGTTTCGCCTGAAAATGCGTCCCCTAAACTTTTTGAATTTGTACTATTTTCAGCCCACGGTTATCCTCAATGTCTGGGCCACCTCTGGGGGGACGATATTTTTGCAATCAGAAGACTGTCAGATCAAAGGTATTGATTATATCAACGATCGCTTTAGCCTCAATGTTAAAGGCAAACTCGCTCCTGTGGAAAAAAATAATCAAACCTATCTAGCGGGAAAAGCCAATCTTGAGGTGAAAGTCGCTCTACCACCACCATTATGGTTAACCCCGCGTCCGTTATTAGAAATCACTGGCAATAGTCTCTTAAAAGGGGTTTTATTGCGGATTAAACAGCGTTTAATGAGTCAATTGTTGCAAGATTACCAACAATGGGCTAAACAGGACATTATTGCCCAAAATTACCCCGAAACCATTCTTGATCTCTCCCTTAGTTAAATAAAAATATGAGTTGGACAAAAGTATTATCTGTAGATTCCCTTGCCCCCGGCGCCCGTCAAGTGGTAAAAGTGGGGGAAAATTCCATTCTCTTGATTAACAATAACGGTCAATTCCACGCCGTCGGCAACCGTTGTCCCCATTTAAAATTATCGATGACGAAAGGTAAAATTAGCGAGGACGGCGCGATCGTTTGTCCCTGGCATCGTAGTTCTTTTGATCTCTGTAGCGGTGCTGTCAAAGACTGGATTACCTGGCCCCCTGTGGTTAACAAAGCGATGGCGGCAGTTTCTCAACCCCAAGCTTTACCCGTTTATCCCCTTCGCATCGAAGACGGCAGCATCTGGATAGACGCATAACCGCTCACCGAGGGGGGTTTTTGGGCAACCTAAAGAGCAGTTCACTCGACAATGGGTTAATCTCGGAGAATGCCAAACCCTACCTCGCTCGCTTCCGTAAAAACCCAGTTATGGACTGTTCCCCTCCCCCGCTCCTAGGGTTGATTCCAGGTAGGGTTGATTCATGAATCAACCCTACCCCGCTCCGGTGATCCCCACTCTCCTGTATATTTTTTAAACAGGATTGCGCGAGGTCATTCTGTTATTCTGACTTCCCCTCCTGACTCCTGACGACCGACTCCTGACTCCTAACCCCACCAAGAAACTTTTTTAACCCTAATTGGTTCCGTTTAAAAGTTGAGAACGAAGCAAATCGATCGCATCTAAATAACTTGGCATCGGTTCATCACCTAACAGACAAGCACTGCGATCCACGCTAATCATATCATCACCCCAAAACACCTGACCCAGGGGAATAGATTTTCCTCGATCGGGTCGCCAATTACTACTAAAATATTTGAGATTAGCGTCCACCACTGCCCCATCAAAAAGATGACCGATACAAAAATAAACATCCTGTAAAATTAGCGGTACGGAGGGGCGATGTAATTGCCCCCGCGAGTTGGGACTACGGGCCTGATAATGACTACGGGGAAAGAGTCCATAGAGATTTTTTAAAGAAGCAGAAATCAAGGGTTTATCCTTTAAATGGGTGCGTTTTAGGGTTCCAATCGTGATCCGACAATCCACTTCTTCGATAATTTTAGGGGCAAACATCGAGGGAAACCGGACAGGAAAAGGGGAAAGATTCGGATATTCTTGCTGGGTTAAACTATCAGCATCAAGAATATTTATTCCAGGATCGAGAATAGATTTTACACCCAAAATATCGATAATTTCTCTTAAAGAAATAGCCGAACAAACACCCTCTAATAAGATAATTTCTGCCCCTGGATTTACCCCTCTTAATCCCCGCAAAACTTGACTTAATACCGGCAGACTAACCGTTACCGGTGGAGGCACAGGATAACCTAAATTAGGTTTAATTAAAATACGTTTAGCTGTGATAGCTGCCGGGGGAGGTTGATAAACAAAATCCGCCATAGCTGAATTTTTTACCCCGGCAGTAATTGAGGATTGGGTAATCATAGAAAAGAAAATAAATCAATGGGAACTAGCCAGATCATTTAGGGAGTTTACCTGCTGTAAAGCTTGCCAGATTACCCCGGAATCGGCCCCAGGAAAATGGCTATTTTCACTAATATAACGCTTCCAGGCCTTAGTTCCGGGCTGACCGGCAAAAAGCTGTAAAAGATGTTTGCTGATCTGGTGTAATTTATAACCTTTACTCACCCACTCATCGATGTAGGGAAGCATTTTTTTGATTACTTCTTCCCGGGTAGGAGGAGTAACCGATTCCCCATAAAAATCTCGATCGACTGTGGCAAATAAATAGGGATTATCGTAGGCTGCCCGACCGATCATAACTGCATCTACTAATTGTAAATGTTGTCTAGCCTGTTCTAAATTAATGATACCGCCATTAATTTCAATAAACAAATGGGGAAACTGATTTTTTAGGCGATAAACATCATCGTAACGTAGGGGGGGAACGGTGCGATTTTCCTTGGGACTTAATCCCTGTAACCAAGCTTTCCGCGCATGGATGGTAAAACGTTGACAACCCGCATCCGCAACAATACGGACAAAATTGGCCATATTTTCGTAACTATCCTGATCATCAATGCCAATTCTCTGTTTTACAGTCACGGGAATCGATACAGCTTGATTCATTGCCGATATTCCCCTAGCGACTAATTCCGGGTTAGCCATCAAACAAGCGCCGAAATTGCCCTCTTTTACCCTAGAACTGGGACAACCCACATTGAGATTTACCTCGTCATAACCCATATCTTCGGCTATTTTGGCACATTCTGCCAAAAGATAGGGATTATCACCTCCTAACTGCAAAGCTAGAGGTTTTTCTGCTAGGGAGAACCCCAGCAACTTATAGCGATCGCCGTGTTTGATCGCCATCGTCGTGATCATTTCCGTGTAGAGAAGGGGACGACGGCTAATTTGTCGCAAAAAATAGCGAAAATGGCGATCGGTATAATCCATCATCGGCGCCACACTTAAAATACTGCCCATTTTCCCCTTGATTTTTTCGCTGATCGGGACATTCTCTGGTGAACCCCAGAGAATAACCAGTCTTCCTCTCAACATATTTTAAAGCTTTTTGGTAAGTAGGTAGGCGTTAAAAATTATCAGACACCACCCTTATCAAGGGGGGACTAAGGGTAGGGTTGATTCATGAATCAACCCTACTATGAATCAACCCTAGGACTAAGGGGGGATCGAACCTAAAATCTATTTTTAATTTAATTATAACCAGCTACTTAAGTTGACTATCTAAATTACTGGTTAACACTGCACCGGAGAAAGGAGAAGGGGACTTTTTTGACTTATCTCCGCAGGATATTTGATCCTTTAATCGTGTCGCGGATGACGATTTTTTGTTCTTTGGAATAACCAGCAAAAGAACGAGTAGCAAGTAACTCGATTTCTACCCCAGTACCCGATCGCAAAGATTCCACAGGTAAGGGTAATTGACCGATATCCAGAATAAATTGATTGCCGTCCTGTCGGACTAAATTAGCAGGCATATCTCCTTCATAGCGAGTGACAAAATCAGTTCTGGGACTGGTTTGCAGGTCGTCTGCTTGCCAACGGGTGATGCGATAACGCAGTTTAAATTTAGTGCCAATTAAATTCGATTGGGAAGCTTTATCTTCGAGAAAAAGCCTTAAATCAGTACCATTTCCTGTAATACCTTTTGCTTCTAATTGGGTGACATCTCGTTCAAAAACAGCATTGTAAACGACAAATTCCGTAACATTATTGCGTTTTTGAGTGGTTCCCTCGATCCAGAGTTCACTGGGGACAGTTACCTTCATTTCCTTTTGATCATCGAGGGTTAAAGTAAAACGCTGATTAGCAAACCGGTTAAACTCTTGGGGCGCATTCCAAATTAAAATAAAAGAACGTTCCGATCGATCTAATAAAATCCGATATTGATCATCGATCAGGGAACCGGGGGAAAATAAAGACACTGCCCCAGTGCGAGTTTCCCAACTATTTTTAGAGAGAATATAACCCCGTTCTTTTAACTCCGACAGGGGAACAGTTGCGCTCGGTTGATCGGCAGTTAAAGGGCGATCGATTTGAATTAAAGTTAACTGTCCTAAACGTCCCCCGCGACCGTTACGACCACTATTACCCGTCGCCCCATCGAGACCATCCTGACAGCTAAATTCTCTGGTGGTACAGCTATAATTGGCATCACCCGGCCTACCGCTGCAGGTTTGAATTGTCCAGAAAGGTTGGGAACAGCGACAACCCTTGCCCCCCTGGCCTCCTTGACCCCCAAAACCCCCGGCGCCTCCGGCCGCATTGACCGTTACTTGTCTTAAAAAATCTAAATTAGTGGCATAGAGGGTTAAAGCGCCGCCATTGCCCCCATCACCCCCATCACCCCCATTGCCACCGTTACCACCACCGGCCGCCTGAAGATTTCGTGTTACGTTGCTAGGTTGACCGCTACAGTTGCCATCGCTGCCATTGCTGCCATTTTCACCATCGACCCCTTTTTGTCCTGAAATATCGAGTTTTAGGGGAGAACCATCGAGAAAAAGGGTTAAACTGTCACTATTTTTGCCTTGGCCGCCGACCTTGCCAGCTTTCCCGCTTTGGCCTTGTTTACCGAAAGTCTGTACATCGGAACCTTGGGCTAACCAAGAACAGCGATTGCCCGTCACCGTGGCGGGCATTAGGTAAGGTAAAGGAAGAAAAAAGGTGAATATTAATGATTTAGCCCAGAAATTCATGATTTTAGCGAATTTATCCGCAAAGACTCCCATCGATTCCCTCTTGATGACTTTTAGATCTAGATTTTTGTTTCCCCTCTATCAATAAGGTGCGCTATCATCCTACACTTACTTTGAGAAGGAAACAGCCAATCGCGAGGGTTACGCGCGTGAAAAAAGTATTAGCTATTATTTTGGGTGGCGGGGCTGGAACTCGCCTTTATCCGTTAACGAAACTGCGGGCAAAACCCGCCGTCCCCCTAGCGGGAAAATATCGCTTAATCGATATTCCCGTCAGCAATTGTATTAACTCCCAGATTGACAAAATCTATGTGTTGACGCAATTTAATTCCGCTTCCCTCAATCGTCACCTCAATCGTACCTATAATTTTACGGGTTTTAGTGATGGTTTCGTGGAAGTTTTGGCGGCTCAACAAACCATGGAGAATCCTCAATGGTTCCAAGGCACAGCCGACGCAGTACGACAATATATCTGGACGATGAAGGATTGGGATATCGATGAATATCTCATTCTCTCGGGAGATCATCTCTATCGCATGGACTACAGCAAGTTCATCGAACGTCATCGGGAAACTAACGCCGATATCACTTTATCGGTGGTTCCCATCGATGAACGTCGGGCCTCCGCTTTTGGGGTGATGAAAATTAATGATTCGGGGCGAATTGTCGATTTTTATGAGAAACCCAAAGGGGCAGAATTGGAAAGAATGCGGGTAGATACGACGATTTTAGGCTTAAGTCCCGACCAAGCTCGTCAAAGTCCCTACATCGCTTCCATGGGAATTTATGTCTTTAAAAAGAATGTTTTAATCGATCTGCTCGATGCCAATAAAGAACAGACCGATTTCGGTAAGGAAATTATTCCCTCGGCCGCTAAAGACTACAATCTTCAGGCTTATTTATTTAAAGGTTACTGGGAAGATATCGGCACGATTGAAGCCTTTTATGAGTCTAATCTCGCCCTGACTCAACAACCCAATCCCGCCTTTAGTTTCTACGACGAAAAAGCCCCCATCTATACCCGTTCTCGCTATCTGCCACCGACAAAAATGCTCAATTGTACGGTGACAGAATCGATGATTTCTGAAGGTTGTATTCTCAAAGAATCTCGCATCCATCACTCGATTTTAGGTATTCGTAGTCGAGTCGGCAAAGACTGCACGATCGAGGATACAATGCTGATGGGAGCCGACTTTTATGAGTCTTTCCCCGAACGGGAAAGTCTGATCGGAAATGCCAAAGTTCCCGTGGGTATCGGTCCCGGTTCCACTATTCGTCGGGCAATTGTGGACAAAAATGCTCGCATTGGTTCCAATGTTTTAATTGTTAACAAAGATCGTGTGGAAGAAGCTAATCGCGAAGATTTAGGTTTCTATGTTCGCAGCGGCATCGTGGTTATTTTCAAAAATGCCACTATTCCCGACGGGACGGTAATTTAATCTATCAGTTATCAGAGTTATCAGTTATCAGTTATCAGTTATCAGTTATCAGTTATCAGTTATCAGTTATCAGTTATCAGTTATCAGTTATCAGTTATCAGTTATCAGTTATCAGTTATCAGTTATCAGTTATCCGATTAATTAGCCATTGTTCTAGTTATTATCACCTTGTTCTGGCTGATGGCTTCAGCTAATTACCTAGAAAATTCCCTTGAAACCCTGTTCTTTTCTAGAAGTGATAGCAACATCTCCCGAGCCGCTCTATGAAAATCAGAAAATTTTCTATATTTTTGCATCCGATTCTAAGTTTTCAATTAACCTTAAATTAAAGCCCTAAGTAGGTGGGTGGAATTAAATATAAGATGAACGTAGGTTGGGTTGAAGCATGAAACCCAACGCCCGCATAGTTTACGCTACCGCTAACCCATCCTACAAATAATTGTGCCTCCCTACTTAGGACTTAGATAGAAGCCATTCAGGAGATAAGGATATTTATGAAAGCCAAAATCGCGATCGCTTGTCAGGGAGGCGGCAGTCAAACTGCTTTTACTGCCGGTGCATTAAAAGCATTATTTGACAATAAAGTGCAAGATTACTTTAATATTGTCAGTCTCAGTGGTACTTCTGGCGGTGCTATCTGTGCATTTTTCACCTGGTATGCTCTCAAAAAAGGTGATAGCGTCGTTTGGAAAAGAATGATTGATTTTTGGGAAGATAATAGCGCTCGAACTCCCCAAGAACAACTATTTAATGACTCAGCTATTAAAGCTCTAGAATTGGCCAGCAAAGGATTAATTCCCCAGTATAATCTCAGTCCTTCCTCTCCGATTACTAAAACCTTATTTTCTATAGCTACCTATGGTTTACGCAGTCGCTTTACCAACTTTGATCAGTTACTAAGAGCGCATATTGACTTCTCGGAATTAGCCACTTGGGGAGCTAAACCAGAACCACCAATTTTATTAATGGGGGCCTGTAATATCCTGACAGGAAAATTAAGTAAATTTAACTCGCGCCAGGAAGCAGTTAAAATTGAACATATCCTAGCTTCTGCTTGTGTTCCTAACATTTTTCCTGCTGTCACCATTGAAACTATGGCCTACTGGGATGGACTATTTTCTGATAATCCCCCCATCCGTTCTTTAATTCGCCGTGAATTTGTTGGAATCGAAAATATTCCCGATGAAATTTGGGTAATTAAAATTAATCCCACCTCCAGAGATAAGATCCCCGTGCAATCCGATGATATTGCTGATCGCCGTAATGAATTAGAAGGCAATGTTTCCCTATTTCAAGGTCTCGATCAGATTGACTTTCTCAATCAATTATTTCTCAAAGGAGCCTTTAAAGAGGAATTTTTGAGCGAGATCGGATTAACAGAACCATTAAAAATTCCTAAATCTTTCCCAGAAGATCTCGATCAGAATTATCATATTCCTATGATCGAAATGTCGGCGGAATTAGCCAATAGTCTCAACTATGAAAGTAAACTCGATCGCTCTCCTGCCAATATCCAGCGTCTGATTGCTGACGGGGAAAAACAGGGAAAACAATTTCTAGAACATCGACTAAAAGCTATGGGTTTAAGATAATTTTTGATGGCTCAAAAACGGCAAAAATAAGGATTAAATGGCATAAAATCTGTCAATAGACCATTTAATTGATTATTATGCATTCTTAATTCTCCTGACTACGGACTACTGGCTACTGGCTACTGACTCCTAACCCTAACAACAATTTTTTATTTTTATAAGAGGTCTAATGATCACTGATTTTCATTGACTAATACCCGTCCGGATAGATCGTAAATCATAATATCCCATTGCCCATTTTTTGCCGCTTCAAAAGCCACTTTAGAACCATCGGCACTGATGATCGGATTGCGTACTTCTGCGAGGAGATCGGGAGCAATTTCCCTTCTCTGTTCAGTTTGTCGATCGTACAGATAAATAGTCGTTTTTCCCTGACGACTAGCAGTAAAAACGATATAACGACCATCTTCACTAATGGAAGGACTAGAAGCGATCTGATCGAGAGAATTTAGGCCGGGTAAAGGCAGTAAACGGCGATCAATAGCATCAAAAAGATAGATAGCTTGGGAACCATTGCGATCGGAAGCAAAAACGAGATAGCGAGAGGCAAGATAGGGAGTTAATTCACTAGCAGCACTATTTAAACTTCTCCCCCCTCGATCGAAAGGAAAAGACAATAAACTGGGATAACCCGCACATCCAGTTAACAAACTAATTACAGCAACAAGACTAATAAAAAAATGACGTTTCACGGTTTGGGACTTTCAACGGGACTGCCATCGGCAATATCTAACTCGATATTCGGACCGCGATCGAGAACCTCCACATCCCATTGTCCCCGACGAGCGGACTCAAAGACAAGATAACGACCATCGGGACTAAGACGGGGATTTCGCAACCAACCGCGATAATTTTGACTCAATAACTCAGAGCGATCGGTAATGCGATCATATAAAGCGATGACGGGACGACCTTCAATAATCACCACATAAGCCAGATAACGCCCCGTTTGGCTTAAACTAGGGCTATCGGTAATTTCTTGACCCGTATATAGTCCCCCTAAGGCCTGGTATTGTTTTGTCTGCAAATCATACAGCAGTATCTGATTACTACCGCGACGATTAGACAGCAAAGCCAGCCAACGACCATCACCGCTCAGGGCAGGTTTTTCGTCATTATAGCGACTATTGAGGGTTCCTGTAGATAAACCGGGGTTATTGAGATTACAACCGCCTATAACCCCTAAAAACAAGCAGATAAACAGGAAAAAGGGAGCTTTGGTCATTGGACCTACTCCTTAATAATCAAACCTAGTCGGATGATCATTACTCGACTCCCGTTCACTATTATCCGGTCTCTGCCAATCTTCTCGATCGCTCGTATCGCTAGGATCGATCGGTTGATAATCGACGTATTCCCCTTTAAATGGCGGATCATCCTCAATTATTGGGCGAGTACGACGTTTTTGGCTAGTGCGGGGTGGTTTACTGCTCGTCTCTTCACTAGCGGGACGACGACGGGGACGGGAACTGGTTTCTTCCCAATCATCACCGCTACGGCGCTGATCATAAACATCTCGATCGCTAGTGGGGGAACTATTGCGGGGACGACGATTACTGGTTTTGCGATTGCTAGTATCGGCCGGCCGACGGGTACGGGTGCTACGGGGTTCCTCATCCTGATAACTAGAAGTAGAAGTGCGCGAAGAGCGGGGATCCTCGTAACCGCGTAAACGGGGATTATCTTCGTAACGTTCCTCTGGTTCGTAGGTGTCGAGGGGTTCCAATTCGGCCCGATATTCCCGACTCACAGGACGTTCATCCACAAAAGACGTGCCGCGGCGGGCCTGTTCCGTGGTTAAACCCCTTAGTTTTACCGTCTCGAAGGCAAAAAACACCGCTGCCCCAGTCAGCAAAAATTGTCCGAATTGCAAAATCGGATCCAGTCGCCACCCTTGAAAAAGTAGAATTAAACCGCACAGTAAACCAACGGCGGCAAAAAATATATCATGATCCCTGGAAAGTTCTGGCCGCACCGAGCGCAGGAAGTATAACCCGGCTCCGGCCACTGCCAGAAAAATTCCCAAGATACTGGCCGAATTCAGCCCAAAATTGACCATCTTTATCTCCCTTCTCGGTGCTTAAATTCAAGAATCGAGTCTTTATCTATAGCGGTGAGCTATTAGCCGTCAGCTTTCAGCAGCAATCTTGCTGTTTTTAACTTCTAGAGTCGAGCTATATTCTAACCCCATCTATCATCCTCGATTCTAACTTACTCGATCGAGCCTAGTTTAAACAACTAAGTAGCTGGTTACAATTAAATTGAAGATAGATTTTGTCTTTGATCCCCCCTGCCCCCCTTGATAAGGGGGGTGCCGATAGGCGGGGGGATCTGACAGTTTTTAACACCTACCTACTTATTTTTAGGGAGGTGGGGAGATTTTATCAGTGATCAGTGAACAGTAATCAGCTACTGAAGGCAAGAGGCAACAGGCAAGAGGCAAAAGACAGAATCTGACAATTCTTCTACCCAAAAAGAAGGTTAGAAACTAAGCACATCAAAGCTTTTAGCTTAACTAATTAGGTCTTAGATTCGTCCCTCGTGAACTGAAAACTCACATCTGATCACTGATAACTGATCACTGATAACTGAAAAGGCTGAGATTTTAATAAAATCTTTAGGTTTTGCCTATTGACAGGATTGACTAAATGTGCTAGAAGGGTTTCGGGCATTTTAACCTGATTTCTTGATCACTTTTTAGCGATCGCTATCGTTGGGAAGTTAATCGCCAAAAGTCTGAAACGACCAATTTTTATCGATGCACATCATGGTTAATTTGTCAAGTGCGTAGGTTCTAATTTTAATAAGAGCAGACAGAAATTTTTCTGTCATATCATAAAATTAACTTAACCCAGCCAAGGGGGAATTAGCATAGAATATCAGTATAATTCAGGCTAAATATATAGTCTGTTTGTATTCATAGTCCATTCAATCCATAGAGTAAGGTGTGAGGATTGACCCATGTCAAAACTATTCAAGAATTTAGTCAAGGTAACTCCTTTAGTATTAGGGGCTTCCGTGGCGGCGGCTGGCAGCGCAGTGGCTCAAACTATGCCGGGGACACCTCAACTGAAAATTGATCCGGCTGCGCAACAACAACTCGATCGCATTCAACGCGCCCAAAATAGTCAGCAGATTAATACGGGTGTTTATCAGGGTTCCATGTCCCAGGTGACTAGCGTTAACCAACTGCGGGACGTATCTCCCACCGCTTGGGCCTACGAGGCATTAAGAAGTCTTGTGGAACGTTACGGTTGTATCGTGGGTTTTCCCGACCGTACCTTCCGCGGTGATCGCGCCACCACTCGTTGGGAATTTGCCGCAGGTTTAAACGCTTGTTTAAACGTCATGGAACGTTTAATTCAAGATGGTGTCGGGGTACTCAGAGAAGATATCGATAAATTAAAACGTCTTGTTCAAGAATTTGAAACCGAACTAGCGGCTTTAGGAGCTAGAGTGGATAACCTTGAACAGCGCGTTGCTTTCTTGGAAAACAATCAATTTTCCACCACCACCAAACTCAGAGGTGAGGTGATATTCAGTATCGCCGATAGCTGGGGTGGTCAAGCTTCCATTAGAAATACCGACGGTACGGTGACTGAGGGCAGCAATCAAGATGAAACTCAAACAGTATTTAATAATCGGGTTCGTCTCAACTTTGAAACCAGTTTCACCGGTAAAGATTTGTTAAGAACCCGTTTACAAGCAGGTAACTTTAACAATACCTTCAACCAAAACGGTCCGACGAGAACCAACATGACCCGTCTAGCATACGATGATGGTCGTGACAACGATGTCACCATCGATGACTTGTTCTACCGCGCTCCCATCGGTACTCCCTTCGGTAACATCACCGTTTGGGTTGGTGCTAACCAGTTAAACCTAGATGACGTTTTTATTACGGCTAACCCCTTCCTCGCCGATAGCGGTACAGGTGCTTTATCTCGCGGTCAACGCTACAATAACATCGTTTTCCGTGGTCCTTCCGGTGTTGGTGCGGCGGTCAGATTTAATATCGGGGATGTTTTCCAAGTCACAGGAACCTACCTAGCTGAGGGTGGGACTAATGGTGCCAGCAATCCTAACCCGGGTAGCGGTTTATTTAACGGTTCCTACAGTGCGGGTGCTCAGGTTGGTTTCTCCTTCATCAAATTTGCCGATATTAACTTCGTCTATGTTCGCAGTTATCAAACTGCGGCTAGTATGAGTTCTGGTTTATTCGGTAACGTCAGCAGCCCTCTGACTGAGCGTCCCTTCGGTAACGTTGCTACTGTAGCTGACCGTTTCGGTCTTCAAGCGAGCGCCCAGGTTATCCCGGGAGTCTTAAATCTAGGGGCATGGGGGGGTTATGCCAATGCCTCGGCCACTGGTGTTAATAATGCGATCGGAGACAATAACACTGGTATCTGGTCTTGGAACCTTAATCTTTCCGTCCTCGACCTCTTTGCCGAAGGTGCGGCCTTCTCTTTAGGTGGTGGTCAAGTACCCCGTTCCGATAAAGAAAGCAGCACCTCTTACATGGTAGAAGCTCAGTATAAGTTCCCAGTCACCAAAAACATCCTGATTACCCCCGGTGCCTATGCGGTCTTCAACGCTAACAACGATGGTAACTCCATTGTGGTCGGTGTCATCCGGACAACTTTCCGTTTCTAAGCTAAGTTGATTGATTAAACAATCTAAAACGGTGGGATTTGTAGATCTCACCGTTTTTTTACTTTTAACTTTTCACTGGATATAACCATTTATGAGAAGATGAGCGAAGCGTACCAAACGCTGCTATATTTACTTCGCCCATTTAGTTGCTTATCTATGCACTCTCTGTCTTTCCCCCGTCGCACTAAAATTGTGGCCACGATTGGCCCAGCCTCGCAAAATAAGGAAACATTACGTCAGATGATCAAGGCGGGGGCGACGACATTTAGATTAAACTTTTCCCATGGCGATCACGATTACCATCGTCACAGCATTAACTTGATCCGTCAGTTAGCCTTTGAACTCAATCAACCGATTGGCATCCTTCAGGATCTACAGGGACCAAAAATTCGTTTAGGTAAATTTGCCTGTGGGTCGATTACCCTGAAACCGGGGGAACATTTTATCCTTACTTCTAGGGATGTGGAATGTAATCAGGAAATCAGTTCCATTAGCTATCCCTCGCTGGCCCAAGAAGTCCCAGAAGGTTCGAGAATTCTCCTCGATGATGGTAAAGTCGAAATGCGGGTGGAATCGGTGGATCGTTTGAAAGGTGATCTTTCCTGTCGCGTAGTGGTTGGGGGTGTCTTATCCAGTAATAAAGGGGTAAATTTTCCCAACGTCTATCTGTCGGTGAAAGCTTTAACCGATAAGGACAAAAAAGATTTAATGTTCGGACTGCTGTGGGATGTGGATTGGATCGCCCTTAGTTTTGTGCGTAATCCCCAAGATATCCTCGAAATTAAAGAATTAATCGCCAGTGCGGGTAAATCTATCCCCGTAATCGCTAAAATTGAAAAACACGAAGCGATCGAGGAAATGGAGGCAATTTTATCCCTCTGTGATGGTGTTATGGTGGCTAGGGGAGATTTAGGAGTAGAATTACCCGCCGAAGACGTGCCAATCCTGCAAAAACGCCTGATTAACACCGCTAATCAGCTAGGTATCCCGATTATTACCGCCACTCAAATGCTTGACAGTATGGCCAGTAATCCTCGTCCCACCCGCGCCGAGGTTTCGGACGTGGCTAATGCGATTTTAGATGGCACTGATGCGGTCATGCTTTCCAATGAAACGGCTGTGGGTCATTATCCCATCGAAGCGGTGGCAACCATGGCCCGCATTGCCGAAAGGATCGAACGGGAACAGATCAATAGTGCCGCTCGCTCTAACAATAAACAATCGATTCCTAACGCTATTTCCTCGGCAGTTAGTCAAATTGCCGAACAATTGGGGGCAGCGGCAATTATTACCCTGACAAAAACCGGCTCTACTGCCCGTAATGTCTCGCGATTTCGCCCAAAAACCCCGATTTTAGCCGTTACTCCCCATCGGGAAGTGGCACAGCAGTTACAGCTAGTTTGGGGCGTAAAACCGATGTTATTGCTCGATTTACCCTCCACCAGCCAAACTTTTCAAGTGGCGATGAATCTTGCCCAGGAAAATAACCTCCTAGCGGATGGTGACTTAGTGGTGATGACGGCGGGAACTCTGCAAGGGGTGGCCGGTTCCACGGATTTAATTAAGGTGGAAGTGGTAAAATCCCTTTTGGGCAAGGGTACGGGTATCGGCCAGGGTGTGGCTAGTGGCCGGGCGCGAGTAGCCCATAATGCCCGAGAAGTGGGTAGTTTTAGTAGTGGGGAGATTTTAGTCGTTCCCACCACCAGCGCCGAATATGTGGATATGATGCGGAAAGCTGGCGGAATTATCACCGAAGATAATGCGATGAACAATCACGCCGCTACTATCGGTTTAAAATTGGGTATTCCTGTGATTGTCGGGGTTAAAGATGCCACGAAAATTATCCGCGAAGGGGTGATCATTAGTCTCGATGCTCAACGGGGTTTAATTTATTCTGGTATTGGCAATGGCGCGGCAACTATGAAAAACTGAGTCGGTCGTCAGTATTCTCCGAGACAGGAGTCAGGAGACAGGAGTAAGGAGTAAGGAGACAGGAGACAGGAGGCAGCTTTTATTTATTCTCCCCACTTCCCCACTTCCCCACTTCCCCACTTCCCCACTTCCCCACTTCCCCACTTCCCCACTTCCCCACACCCCACACCCCACACCCCACACCCCACACCCCACTTCCCCTACACCCATTTTCACTTGTCTATGAGCGATTCTTACTCTGCTGCCGTCGATAATCCGGCCTATACTGTTGAACAAGCGATCGCTAATATCCAGCAAAGAGAAGACCTAGGAGCGCGTTATTATGCTGCTTGGTGGTTGGGTAGATTTCGTGTTCGTCAACCGGAGGCGATTTCGGCCTTAATTGCCGCTTTAGAAGACGAAAGCGATCGCACTCCCGACGGCGGTTATCCCCTGCGACGCAACGCTGCCAGCGCTTTAGGGAAATTAGATGATCTCAGTTGTGTTCCCGCCTTGATTGCCTGTCTCGACTGCGAGGATTATTATGTGCGTGAATCGGCGGCCCAAGCATTGGAAATGCTTCAGGATCGAAGCGCGATCGCACCTTTAAAGAAACTATTAGAGGGTGGCATCGAAGTGGCCGTTTTAGTGGCGGGAAAACCCCATTTAGTCCAACCCTACGAGGCGATTATCGAAGCTTTGGGAACCCTGCAAGCGACGGCAGCGATTCCCCTGATCGAACCGTTTTTAAAGCATTTCGTCGAAAAAGTGCGTTATGCGGCTGCTCGCGCCCTCTATCAACTCACAGCTAACCCCCACTATGGCGATATTCTGATTAAGGCCTTGCAAGGGGAAGAATTACAGCTGCGTCGTTCTGCTTTAATGGATTTAGGCGCTACGGGTTATCTGCGGGCTGCCCCTGCGATCGCTAATACTTTGGCGGAAAATAGTCTGAAACTGGTTGCTCTCAAGGAACTTTTAGAAAACCATCTGAAAACCAATTCTAGTCACGAAAATATCTCCGAAATTCTCACTTTAATGGATGGTTTATTGTAATCAATAATTGGTTATTTTTTATCTAAATTCAAACCGATAAAATTCAGAGGTTTTATGATAATTGAAACTGATTATGTTGGCTGGCTGAACGAAACAATCACTCTTTTAAAACAAAAAAACTTTGATAAAGTTGACTGGGAAAACTTGATCGAGGAGATAGAAAGTTTGGGCAGAAGTCAAAAACGTGAACTCCGCAACCGGTTAACGACCATCTTAGAACAATGCCTCAAACTTTGCTATACTGATTACGTTGAGGATTATCGAGGTTGGCAAGAAACTATTAGGCGCAGTCAACGGGAACTAGAAGAACTTTTGAGCGATTCTCCTAGTTTAAAACCCTACTGGGAGCAAGTATTTTTAGATTGCTATGCCACGGCT
>NZ_SFBV01000096.1:0-4240 GCF_007095585.1 Microcystis sp. M_OC_Ca_00000000_C217Col | reverse complement strand
AAATCCTCTAATTCCTCGATTAAATGTTCTAAGTCTAGCTGTTGAAATTGATGATTTCTAAGCAAGCTAATGGTTTCTCCTAGCCATTGAGAGTCATCAAGCTCATAGAGTTGTTTTAATTGATGAACACCTAGCATAATTGATTATCTCCGTCTTGATTTTGTTTAATTTAGATTACTCTAACTAGATTGATGTTTGAGCGTAGCTATTCCTAATTGCAAAACCTCTAAAACCTTGGCTAAATCACCGGCTAATAAGGCATCTGTATCTAACCATAACCCAGGGAAGATCTGGGAACAAATTATCCCTTCTGAGTTCGGTTCAAGTTTAATATATTCTTCATTTGTTAATCTAAACCAATCAAATTCTCCATCTTCAACTCGCCAGACTAGATATTCTTGCACTTGGTTACGGCGATAAACATTAAGTTTTTGATGTAAGTCAAGGGAGACTGTACTCGCTGCAATTTCGACGATTAACTCTGGCGCACCTTCGACATAACCATCCTCACTAATCGTTGATTGTCCACCATTTTTAATTCTTAATAGTGCATCGGGTTGAGGTTCATTGTCAGTATCAAGACGAACCGTACAATTATCACCTAATTCGGTTCCTGGTGTACTTGACCAATAGTTACCTAGCCAAGTAATAATACGCGCATGAGGGTTGCCATGATTCGTAATTCTTAGGGGAGAAGCCATAATATAAACAATTCCTTCAATGAGTTCTGCTTTTTTTAGATTTGGCATAGCCTTATATCTACGCTCAAATTCACGACGAGTAAGCTTATCCCCATTTTCTAGGCGTGGAATGGTTAATTGAGGAGAAATTGTTGTAGTTGCTATCATCTAGGGATTTCCTCTAAATAGTTGCGGAGATTGGTCGTCATCTCTCGCTTTAATTGAGTACGGAAGTTATAAATTTCTTCCTGCCAATTAATTGTATTATATTCTGTTTCTTTTAAATCCTCTAATTCCTCGATTAAATGTTCTAAGTCTAGCTGTTGAAATTGATGATTTCTAAGCAAGCTAATGGTTTCTCCTAGCCATTGAGAGTCATCAAGCTCATAGAGTTGTTTTAAGGCGTGAATACTTTGCATTATTGATGGTCTCCATTAGCAGTTTTGTAGTTTTAGCAACTATCATAAATTTCAAATTTCGCTTAAGAATATGTCAAGAAAACCTCGAAATCTTCAAGCTGGTTATTCCTACCACGTCACCACACGCTGCAATAACCGAGAGTTCAAACTATCCAAGCGGGAATGCCTGGAGGTATTTCTTTATGCCATCAAGAAGGCTTTAGAAAAACACCAGTTTAAGCTTTATGCTCTCTGTATCATGTCTAATCATGTCCATTATCTGATCGAACCTGCCCAACCAGAAGATTTACCCAAAATTATGCACTTTCTCAACTGGTACAAGGCGATGTGATCCCCCGCCTTCGGCTTCCCCCCTTATCAAGGGGGGCTAGGGGGGATCGCACAGGACACTTTTGGGAAAAGCGGTATTTTTGCGATGGTTTCCCTCCTTCAGATAGAGAAAGGGCGTTAAATACCTTACGTTACATTCACGGAAACCCGAAAGCTGCCAAAATGCGTTCGACTTTTTTCTATGATTTCAGTAACTACGGTAGTTATGAACGCTTAACGGATGATGGCTTAACTCAATGGCATCCTGCTTTTCTTAAACTTGGTGACAGCTTAGAAGAATGCGCCAGAAAGTACAAAGGCTTTTGCCAGAAGTACAAGCCAAAGGAGAAGAACACCGCTATCCGATGCCACTGGGGAAGTAAGCTATTGGCACGGGTTCATCTCCCTGAACCTAAGTCTTCTGACACTCGTGAGTCAAGGAAAAGGGGTACCGAGAAGAGAAACAACCTCTGCTTCCCTGCTCCCTCTCTCCCTGCTTCTTCACCGTGCCAGGTATCCGAAACTCCCGAATTAACTAGGATTGTACGTCAATTCCTTGAGGCTAACCGTGCGCCTTGGCAAGGAGAAAAAGACTTTTGACCTGATTTGAGGTTCGTGCTAGAATCAAGGGGACTACTCTGCGTCGTCTCCCGCAAAAGGAAGTCCCAAACACCGTTCCGTTCCGTTCATACACCCCAATGTCGAGGGGGTGATCGCATTGCCAGCATCACGAGAGACGGTAGCGGTATTTTCCCGTTGGACAGGAGCAGCATTGCGGGGTGTCAGTTTTTTGGTTTTCATGGGGTAAATTCTCCAATGATGTTAATTAATTTAATTAACCGGCCTTGACGTCTTCTTGTCAATAGTTTTTTGTGAAGTTTTTGTGAAGTTTTTGTTGAGTTTTTGTTAAGTTTAGATCAGCTTAAATTTCCCGAAGAAACTCCCACCCGATGCTACTGGGAAGCAGGGAAGAATGACACCCTTAGCTTGATGCGATCGCTTTCTTAATCAAGATCAAACATAGCATCTAAATCTCTATATCCACTAACTACTCTTGCGATTTCAATTCCGTTTTCAAGAGGGAAATAAAATATCAGATAATCTTCTACAGGAAAACTTCGTAATCTAGGGATTAACTCATCGCGCCTACGTCCCAGATTGGGGAATTTAGCTAATTTTTTACAAGCCTGTTGGATTTTTTCTTTTAAAATTCTAGCAGCTTGCGGATTTTTCCCAGCCAAGTAACTATTAACTTGCTTTAAATCCAATCTAGCTGAGGGTGAGAAAATAATCTTTGATATTATTTCTGACTCATCGGGAAACCCTTAGCCTCTATTTGTTGTAAATCCTCTTCTAATTCTGAAAAAACCTCTTCGGCATTAATTCCTTCCTGTCGTCTTAATTCCTCAACGCCAATCATAACTTCCCGTTTCAATTCCTCAAATCTTCCTCGGTAAATTCTGTCTCTTTCTGCCAATAAACGCAATCCCTCTTGAATAACGGCTAAATCATCTTGATATTTGCCTGTTTTCATTTGTTGAGCAATCAAATTTTCTATTTCTGGTGTCAGTTGGATAGTGTTCATTGCTTCTCCTAATTACCGTGATATCATCCTGATGGAGTATTATAGCGCTGACTTTTTAGCATCTTATAATTTTAACAGATTATACAAGACTTGTCACACCCCCCAGCAAATTACCTGATCGATCAAATCTTGACTGATGCCAAAAAAAATGGCTCTCCCCGGTTTGGTGGGTAAAATGTATTCTAAGATAGAGTCTTGGGGCAGTGAGTGGAACGAACCACTCCAGACACAAAGGACACAAAGATTGATCGATCCTATGTAAGTTAAACTTATCACACAGAATCTAGAAGAGCCAAAAACTTAAATATAGAATAGTGATTCAGTGATCTGATGAAGACAATTGTTATCTAGTTGGCTTACCCGACTTTCCAGGTCAAAAATGGCGAACTCATGGTAATACTTATGCTGAATCAGTGAAAAATGCTGAAGAAGTCCTAGAATCTCTGATGGAACTTTATCAGAAATTAGGAGAATCTTTACCTGAGCCTGAAATAAATAAAAAGAGAGAAATTTTGCAAAAATAAACCTTGATAAGGGAATTGATGATCATCGCATTGGTAGCCAAAAAGTTTTAATTGTTCTGATTGGCAATAAATTGACGAACAATCTCAACTCTTAGATTTAATTCCCGCGCAATTTGTTCTTCGTTAAGTCCCAACTTAACCAGAAGAGGAATTGTTTCAAGTTTTCCTTCTTCTTTTCTGAGGAAATTTGTAGATAATAATCTTCTCGATTAACTCGATAACATTTCTTTGAGTGTTAGGGTCAATAATCTGTCGGCGGGTTTGCTCAATCAAGGATTGAACCTGTTCGGGTAAATTAGCCAAAAAGTTTTAGTTGTTCTGATTGGCAATAAATTGACGAACAATCTCAATTTTTATATTTAATTCCCGCGCAATTTGTTCTTCGTTAAGTCCCAACCTAATCAGAAGAGGAATTGTTTCCAATTTACCTTCAAGTTTTCCTTCAAGTTTCCCTTCAATTTTTCCTTCAATCTTCCCTTCAATTTTCCCTTCAATCTTCCCTTCAATCTTCCCTTCAAGTTTCCCTTCAAGTTTCCCTTCAAGTTTCCCTTCAATTTTTCCTTCTTCCTTAGCTTCTTGATAAAACTTGGTTTGTTTCCATTCAGTGAGATTAAACATGGCTTCTAACTCCTGGCGACTTTTCTGAGGAAATTTGTAGATAATAATCTTCTCGATTAACTCGATAACATTTCTTTGAGTGTTAGGGTCAATAATCTGTCGGCG
>NZ_SFBV01000095.1:0-3725 GCF_007095585.1 Microcystis sp. M_OC_Ca_00000000_C217Col | reverse complement strand
TTTTGCTCGTCCTTTAAGTCCTCTTTATTCTTCCATAATAAATGAGGTAATCCTTTTTCATGCACCCCCATTAACTTTCTCAATTTATTAAGCTCGTCATTGATGATAGCCATTACATGGGGAGCATCTCACCTGATATTCCTCCTCTAAAAGGACAAATCGAAGCTATTTTACAGGAATTTGTTTGACGAAACCCAACCCAATTACTTAAATGTCGGGTTTCACTATCGTTTAACCCCACCTACTTTATTCTTCGATTTACTTGATAGCTACTGGCAAAATCTGAAACCCTTGGTAGGGACAATTCATGAATTGTCCCTACATTTTCGGAGTAAAATTCATTAATTATCCCTACTTTTTCGGAGTAAAATTCATTCGGTCTTTGTGTCCTCTGTGTCTCTGTGGTTCCTTCCACTCACTGCCCGCAAGACTATATCTTAGAATACATTTTACCCACCAAACCCAAGAGATCCCACTGACCATCTTGCACCCCTACAAGGTTTCATCGGGATTAATGCCTAATTCTCTTAATCTTGCCGTTAATTGCTCAATTTTTTGTAAAGCCAGTTCTTTTTGTTGACGTTCAGATTCTTTGGCCTGTTTCTCCAGAAGAGCGGCTTCCTCAGGTGTTGGGATTAACTGACCCCTAGAACTAAAATAACGCAATTTATCGGCGTAGATCCCTAAATATAAGCCCAATTCTTCACTCCATAACCAACCTTGCTGATTGGGTTCAATCGGTTGATATTTTCCCCTAATTAACGTATATCCTTCAAACTCTAAACTATAGGGGTCAAACCAGAAATAATCAGGAGTCCTAAATGTATTTTGATAAATTTCTTTCTTTTCTTCCCTATCAGTCTTAGCGGTACTTTCAAAAGAGGATTTCTATAATTCTGTGTGGAAACGAGGTCTATACTGATAGAATATCCGCAAAATAGCCCTAAAAGTCTTGCCCGATAAGCATTTCACGACTCCATAAGCAAAAATTATCACACAAAGTCGAGAAGAGCCAGGATATTTTCCCTCTTCTTGCCATACTACCCAACTTTTCCGGTTTGGGTTTCTAGTTGTTCCCAATACTACAAAAAAGTCGGGTCTTCTAAAGTATTCTGATTTTTTCTGATTGGGTCTGTAGTAGATGGTTAAATTCCCGGTTGCAAAGTAATCTTCTCTATCTTGCCATAACCATTCTAGGCATTTTATCAATAAAATAATCTGAGTTAGATGTAAATTACTTTCCAATGGCGGTTCATCACTCCAAAATTCGCCCGTTGGGAAGATTATCTCATCTTTTCGGGCGGTTTGGCCAGGGGATAGGGGTTGAGTTGTAGTCATGGTTATCTGCTATGAATAATAAGCTGCCCGTGTATTTAAACTGCTTGTTGAGACGGGACAAGGGGCAACAGTAAAGGGATTGGGGAAGATTCAGCTAATCTAAGGATAGGCGGTTAAAATGCGTCTTAGCCTATTATTTGTGTTAATCTCATCTTTACAGATCAAAACCCTCAATCGTCTAAGGAGACAATGGCCGCTAATTCTCGGAATAAATCGCCCCTTTTTCTCGGCTGTTCTGGCAGAATCGCTATTTTTTGCCTCTTGATGTTATTATCGGCGGCAATAGGCTGGTTAATCGGGAAACAGTGGGTTAAACACAGCAATCAACCCCAAACCGTTAAACCCGTTTTTGCCACGGAGGAAAATAACTTTAATTCTGCCACAGATACGGCATGGCAACGGAAAGCCGAGATGAGAAAGCGCCGTCTAGAGTTGGGAATTGATGGTCAGTTTTTTAAAAATCTCGTCAATGAATTGTTTAGCCTTCGCTATGGGGATATCAAAGAGGAAAAACAGAAACAGGAACAAAGAGACATTTTAGCAGCAGAAATCCTTGATCGCTTAGAACGTCTCGATTCTGGCACTAGAGAAGCATTAGGTAGCTACGACGAGCAACAGCGAGAAAAATGGCGAGAACAAGTGAATCAGTTACGCTTAAGCAGTAGAGTCCTTAATTTACTTACTGATACCGCCTTTTTTCAGCTATTTACCGAATTGACAGAAAGACCAAATTTTGATAGCGGTCTAGGTCAACTGTGGAGTGGCTTGGCCTGGAATCAGTTACAATCTTTACAGTCTGGCCTATCTTACCAAGCGCTCGAAAGTTTAGACGCGGGGGGAGAGGAAGTTATCGAGGCAATTCTCAGCGAGGGGCAAGGAAAAGCCTATGCAATAAAATTGCGTTCCAGTAATCGGTTAGACTTAAATTTAGAGGCGGAAGGCGAAGTTTTACTATCTTTCTACTCTCCCACGGGTAATATTACCCTTTTAGACAAGTCTAGCGATCGGCAATGGTCCGGTCAATTACCCGAAGAGGGATTTTATGAATTAGTTATTCTCCCCCAATCTTCTACCCCTGTTCACTTTCGCTTGCAGTTAAAAGTAAGTCAGTGACTTTAACTGTCAGGAGTCGGTCGGCGGCTTTTTTCTCCCCAACCTCCCATCTCCCTACAACCCACACCCTACACCCCACACCCTACACCCCACTTCCCCAACCCCTAATCTGCTTTTTTACTTTTTCCCCATGTCTTTAACTTTCCAAGCTGTTATCGCTAAATTAAATGAATTTTGGTCTGATCGCGGTTGTTTAGTTGCTCAACCCTATGATACCGAAAAAGGTGCAGGAACCATGAGTCCCCACACTTTTTTAAGGGCAATTGGTCCGGAACCTTGGGCCGTTGCCTATGTGGAACCCTGTCGTCGTCCTACGGATGGCCGTTATGGCGAAAATCCCAATCGTTTTCAGCATTACTATCAATATCAAGTCCTAATTAAACCCTCTCCCGATAATATTCAGGATATCTATTTAGACTCCCTGCGGGTGTTAGGAATTAACCCAGAAGATCACGATATTCGCTTCGTGGAAGATAACTGGGAATCTCCCACCCTCGGCGCTTGGGGTGTGGGTTGGGAAGTGTGGTTAGATGGTATGGAGATCACCCAGTTTACCTACTTTCAACAGTGTGGGGGTATCGATTGTCGTCCCGTGGCGATCGAAATTACCTACGGTTTAGAAAGATTGGCCATGTATCTGCAAGATGTAGAGGCAATTAATAAAATTCAATGGAATGAAAATATCCTCTACGGTGATATTTTCCTGCAAAATGAAATCGAACAATGTACCTACAATTTTGAGGCTTCTAATCCTGAGTTATTGTTTAGTTTATTCAGTTTATATGAACAGGAAGCTAAACAATTAATCGATCGCTCTCTGGTGATTCCCAGTCTAGATTATGTTCTTAAATGTTCCCATACTTTTAATTTACTCGATGCTAGAGGTGTGATTGCTGTAGCTGAAAGAACCCGTTATATCGGCAGAATTCGCAATTTAGCTCGACAGGTTGCTCAATTGTATTTACAGCAACGAGAAGCTTTAGGTTTTCCCCTACAAACGGTCTAGCGATCAGTTATTCTAGCAGTCAGCATTTTCAGTAATCAGTTATCAGTTACCAGTTATCAGATGCGAGTTTTCAGTTCACTGTTTACTGTTCACTGATAAAATCTCCCCAACCTCAAACCAGCAACTTTAAACCTCATAAGTCCAAGAACTAAGCTAAAACGCACTTAAACCACCTAAAATAGAAATAGTAACTTGAGAAAAATCCTACTTATGCCAGCCAAAGATTTCCTAGACTTAGAAGAAAAGAAAAACTTACAAAAAGCTCTTA
>NZ_SFBV01000094.1:0-5973 GCF_007095585.1 Microcystis sp. M_OC_Ca_00000000_C217Col | reverse complement strand
TTCATCTAAACTAAACATAGTTTCTATCTCCCGACGATTGAGAAGCGGTAACTTATAAACGAGAATCGTCTCTATTAATTGTAAGAGTTCTTGCGGTTTTTGGTCGGGGGTTAATTCTTCCCGCACTCTTTGGATTAATTTTCGGGTGCTATCAAGCGCTTTTGCTTTAGATAGGGTGATTAATTGCACTGTGGCTAAACCAATCGAAGTTTGAGGAGTGTTTTCTAATTCATTCAGATAAATCCGTCTCACTCGCTCGCAGTTGAGGAGTTCCCGATAGCGTTGAACTTTATCGGTTTCTACTTGAGGGTTAGGATAGACAATCACACCCCGCCAATCATTGGTTAAGTTAGTTTTACTGAGATATAAGAAGATTTCAGTGAAAAAGCGCTGATAAAAAGCCTCATCTTCTTGAAATTGTACCTCACAGAAGTAGATAGGAGTCTGGGGGTGATTATTTTGCGGCAGAAAGACTCCATCAAGACGAAAGGAAAGTTGTTTGACTTCCACTGAGTCAAAGCGGTAGTTATTGGCTTCGTTGATAGGGAGTTGAATTAATTCAAAGAAGATAGAGGGGAATGATTGAAAGAGTTGATAAAAAATCGTGTCAGTTTTCATGCTTTTATTTCTGAACCTCCCCCCCAGTATTATACTAGCTATGGAAAGTCTTACAGAGCCTGAGTTAAAATCTTCATAAGGGTTTTGTTAATTTTTTAGTATTTCTGTATGGAGCAAATCCAGGAATACTGACTCCTAACCCTGAAACTTTTTCAGCCAGCCCTAATTAAGTAGGTGGGTGGAATTAAGTAGGTGGGTGGAATTAAATATAAGATGAACGTAGCATGAAACCCAACGCCCGATTATGTTACGCTACCGCTAACCCATCCTACAAATAATTGTGCCTCCCTAATTATTATATATTGGCCTCAAAAACGGGACAATAGCCTTCGGGAACCACTTTAAAACCGTAGAGGGGAGAAGCGGGATTCCAACAGCGCTGACTTTTGTAGTGGACACAGACACGACAGCAATCCATCTCCTCTAAAGCTTTGGTGATGCGATTGGGACTCTCGCTTAATAATTCCCGTTGGGAGACTCCCCGCAATAATAATTCTTCCCCTTGCCAGCGCGCTTCCACCAGTCCCGTATCGGCGAAATTACTCCACCGGGGATCCCGGGTGATCGGCTCTGGTAAGGTGATAGTGATGGTCGAATCCGATTCATTTAATTCTCCCTCATAGTGGCTGGGGGCCGGGGGTGTCGGTTGCATAAAGCGATCGCCAATAGGCAATTCCACCAGAGTTCCCACGGCCGGGGAATGGAGTTGATAACGGCTTTGTAATTCTTCTAAACTGGTCAAATCCGCTAGATATAGGGGCGAGCCATGGACGAACATGATATGCTGCGGTCGCAGGTTATGGATTAGTTGGGTGGTGTTGCGACTATCGCTATGTTCCGCGAGTAGATAGGTTTCTTGGCTAATTAATCGCGAACGCTGTGCCGCTTTTAATCGGGGATTCTCCAGGTTGATATCGTGCAGGTGTTGGGGAACTAAGATTAACCAAGGTTTATCCCCTTGCAGATATTTACTCACCTCCTCTAGGCGATCGATTAGTAAAATTATCGGAGTGGTTCCCCCTAGAGGTGTCGGTTTTTCTGGCAACTTTCGCAACCGGGGACAGATGCGCTCATCCCAAAATAAGGGCTGATGTTTGGCAAAATTCTGGACAGATGCGGGAAATTGCGGTAAAATTTCTAGGTAGGCATCGCAGGCTTTAGCGATCTTGCCCCCAACCCAGATATCAATGTCGCGACCTGTGAATTGGTGGTGCGATCGCAGTAATTTTAAAATTTCTTGACCCAATCCCAAAGCGGGGACGGGTAGTAGGACATTTTGTCCCTCAGCGATCGCATGATAGATGCGATTCATCAACTGTTTTTCCTGCTGTCGTCGGTGGGGATGGCGCTCTGTGCCGTAACTGCCTTCAATAATCAGCACATCGGGGGATACTCCCCGCAGCAGATCGATCGATAATCCTTCCACCAGTTGAAAATTAGATAGGGAAAAATCGCCGGTATAGAGGACTTTATAGGTGCGTTTGGGGGTTTTGTAGGTGAATAGGACCGCGGCAGCCCCGGGTAGGTGGCCGGCCGGAAAAATCTCGACGGTGAGATCATCAAAGAGAGCGAACGGCGATCGCCATGGCCAACCCTGACAAAAACTGCCGATTTCCTCAGCAGAATCGGGCCATTGTAGGGGCAGCAGTTGTACTGTCACCTCACTGGCATAAACTGGCAATTGGGGATAGGTCTGATGGAGAGCCATTAACCCACGGATGTGATCGCTGTGGGCATGACTACAGAACACCAGATCCACGGGGGGTTTTTTATTTTGGGTGAGGGGTTGCATATCGGCCAAACCGCAATCTAAAAGTATGCGATAGGGACCGATTTTCAGTAGGAGACAAACCCCTTCCGATGCGTGACCGACACCAAAAGGTAAACAGGATAAAAGGGATTTTGACCCCCAGACAGCAGTAGAGCGTTGAACCATGGCAACCCTGATCATGATAACTGGTTAGTGAGCGGAACCATTGCCATCGTAGTTATCGCTATCATAAAAACCGTTGCGGGTGCCGAAAAAGAGACAAGAGACGGTGAATACAGCCGTTAGTGCCAACAGGATTAATTTGATGTCCATATAATTAGTGCAACTCCTCAGAGGGTAATCTCCCCTCATACTAACCCAACTTTTTCGCTTGTTAGCAGCTAGGTTTCGAGTTTGGCCATGGGTGCTCACCCTCTTTCCCCCACCATCGCCCAGTCTATGTTAATAATTAACGAAGGCAGCAAGCGGAGGGCAGGAGTCCGTTTTTGTAACGGGGATTTATACTCCGCTCCAAAAACTTTTCGCCAACCAGGAGCGAGGTTTTAGACCTGTCCATTAGTCACATCTTTCTTAACATTTCAAACCTTTTTAGCACAGGGCTTTCAAGACTCGGTTAACAATCTGTAATATTCCTTGTTGACACCCTTAATGACAAAGAAAAAACTGAAATCAAGTCAGGATAAGGGTTAGAGTCCTTACTGACCAAATTGTTAAGAAATATCTCTATAAGGGATAGGTTTTAGACAAGGGTTGTGCGCGATAATTTTAGTTAATTTAAAAGTCTTGAGCAAAGCTAATCCCAAGTCACAGGACTACTTTTCTGTATCTCATATTAAGAAAAAACTATGAGCGATAATATTTTGTCTCAAGCTTCACAGCGATGTATTACATAGATGGCAGTTGACTTATAATTAAGAAAGCTTGCTAATTTTGTCAGATAGAAAAAACGAGGAGATTAATTAATTTAGCTATATATGTCAAGATTAACCCAAGAATCTTTAGGTAATGAGGCGGCTATATTTTCAGCTTTAGAGTCTCAACATCAAGAAGCTTCGCTCTACGGTGTTACAGATGGTAAAGCGATCGGAACCTACTTAGAACAAAAGTTTAAACTATATCTAAAAGAAAAATATGATTTTGTTGAGGGTAATGCAGCCAGTGGTATCGATTTTCCTGAGTTGCTGGTTGATATAAAAGTAACCAGTACTAAACAACCACAATCATCTTGTCCTTTTAAATCCGCAAGACAAAAGATTTTTGGCTTAGGATATTCCTTAATTATTTTTGTTTATGAAAAGTTAGATAATAGTCTCAATCGCACTGCCAATTTAAGAATGATCACGACAATTTTTGTATCGGCTGAAAGAACAGCTGATTTCCAGATGACTCGTGGTATTCGCAACATCTTAAACAATCAGGGTAACAAAGATGATTTAATTGCCTTTATGTTAGATAAAAACTTACCCGTTGATGAAATGGAAGCAGCCAATATAGCCGATGAAATTCTTGCTAATCCTCCAGTACAAGGATTTTTAACCATTTCCAACGCCTTACAGTGGAGACTACAATATACTAGAGTAATTGATCTTGCTGGTCAAGAAGAAGGATTAATAGCTATTTATAGAGAGAATTAGTCATGTCAGTTTCTCCAGTTAAAGTTGAATACGGCGACTTTCAAACTCCTTTAGAGTTAGCCGAAAAGATTTGCCAAAAGTTATCACAAATAAATGTTAATCCCAAGGTAATTATTGAGCCAACTTGTGGTACAGGAAACTTTTTAAAATCGGCAGCAGCTACCTTCAAACAAACTGAAAAAATTCTTGGCTTTGAAATTAATCCTAATTATGTTGCACAGATAGCCCAAGATGAGCAATTATGCCAAGATACAAGAATACAAGTTCATCAAAATAATTTTTTTGACTGTGATTGGAATGCTCTAACTCAAGCATGGAAAGAGAATATTTTATTCTTGGGGAATCTACCTTGGATAACAAACTCAAAACAGGGATTGATTAATGGTAGCAATTTACCGCAAAAAAGTAACTTTCAAGGTTATCAGGGTTTAGATGCTATCACAGGAAAAAGTAACTTTGATATTTCAGAATGGATGTTAATTAAATTGATTGAATGTCTTAATCATCGTTCAGCTTATCTGGCAATTATCTGCAAAACAGCCGTTTCTAGAAAAATTTTGAACTATATTTATACTCAGAAAATTAATCTCACCTATTCGGCAATTTATCCGATAAACACTCAAAAATATTTTCAAGCTAATGTAGATGCTTGTCTCCTATTTTGTCAATTTGATTCTCAATCAGAAAATTACTTTTGTGATGTTTTCAAGAGTTTTGAGGAAAGGGAGTTTCAGCGTATTGGTTATCAAAATGATATTCTAGTCAGAGATTTAAATACTTTTATCAGACTAGAGAAGTTATATCATCGGCATCCTCTAGTAGAAAAATGGCGTTCAGGTATTAAACATGATTGCTCAAAAGTCATGGAATTGCAGTTAGTTAATGGAATTTTTGTCAATGGTTTAAAGGAAATCGTTGATATTGAAACCACCTATCTTTATCCTCTCCTTAAAGGTTCAGATGTGGCACAAAATCGCCTAGAAATTATCAATAAATACGTTTTAGTAACTCAGAAGTTTATTGGTGAATCTACAGAAAATATGCGAGATATAGCGCCAAAAACTTGGCAGTATCTAGTTAATCATGTAGATTACTTTGGGAATAGAAAAAGCAAAATCTATCAAAATCAACCAGATTTTTCTATATTCGGCGTTGGTTCTTACACCTTCTCTCCTTTTAAAATTGCCATTTCTGGACTTTATAAGAAACTGAATTTTCAACTTATATCACCCTATCAAAATCAACCAGTTATTTTCGATGATACTGTTTACTTCTTAAGCTTTGATGATTTAGATACTGCTCAGAAAACACTACAGCTTCTCAATTCTTCCCTAGCGATGGAATTTTATTCATCTCTGATATTCTGGGATGAAAAAAGACCAATAAAAACCCGTATTTTAAATAGTTTGAATTTATCAGAATTAGGGTGTATTACTAACGCTAACGCAGCTAAGTAACGCAGCTCACGGGATATTTTATGATAATTTTTTCATCTCCTCGATAATTGTCCTTGTCTCGACGCTAACGTTACACCCACGGGTTAATAAGTCAACCACTTGCTCTTTATACTTTACAAAATGATAGGTATTAAATTTCTCAGCGATGGTTTTATCTTTAGGTTTCTTTTCTTTATATTGATCTTTATACATTATCATAACTACTCTAGAATATACGCCTTTAATTTCTATGTGTTGTTCGTAGGTAGGCACAATTATTTGTAGGATGGGTTAGCGGTAGCGTAACATAATCGGGCGTTGGGTTTCATGCTTCAACCCAACCTACGTTCATTTTATATTTAATTCCACCCACCTACTTAGATTAGATTTAATGGTCATCGAAAATTTGGGTCTGAAACCCCGTCGTTCTACGACGGCTTTACTGTTAAATATGAGCATCGTTTACGAAATATATGCTAAAATGTGAGACATGGAAAAAGCCTACTCGTTTCGA
>NZ_SFBV01000093.1:0-4566 GCF_007095585.1 Microcystis sp. M_OC_Ca_00000000_C217Col | reverse complement strand
GCCAAGATAAGAGAGAAAAAAATAGCCTCCAAAACTGGGTTGAGTAGGAATAGGGATAAAGGTATGAAGACGGAAAATTTCACATAATATCGTAGGGATAATTCATGAATTATCCCTACGGAATTATCCCTACGGAATTATCCCCACGGAATTATCCCTACGGAATTATCCCTACGGAATTATCCCCACGGAATTATCCCTACGCTCTGAATTGTTGTTACGGTGATTATAAAATCGGCTCGATTTTTTTCTCAAAACCCTTGACAAATGGCGAGACTTGCTTTAGACTTTATGTATAATCGGAATCCGTGCGCCCATATATATAGGGTTTTTGAGGGAAGATAAGAGAGAAAAAAATAGACTCAAAAATCGGGATGGGTAGGAATAAGGATATAAGGTATGAAGACTGAAATTTTCTCTCCCCGACAAGCATTAAACAAAGCATTCCTGAGAGTCAAACCGAGTCGTAGTCAGGTAGAGAAGTTTCAAACCCACCTAGGACAACTCTTGGGGAGTATAAACGAGACAGAATCCGAGGAGTTCCACAAAAACCTGCTTGCAGACTTTCTCAAACACAACTACTATAGTCCCCAACATTTCATCAACACCAAGGGAAGGAATGATTTAGTCATCCATAATGGGAAAGAGTCGCGGGATTCCGTGGGGGTGATATTGGAAGTCAAGAAACCCAGCAATAAAAGCGAGATGCTGCGGAGAGACAAACTCAACTGTAAAGCATTACAAGAATTACTCCTCTACTTCCTACGGGAAAGGATAACCGAGAAAAACCTAGAGATAAAACACCTGATTGCTACCAATATATATGAGTGGTTTATCTTCGATGGGAATATCTTCGAGAGACTATGCGCACAAAATCAGGAACTTGTCAGACAGTTTAATGACTTTGAGACGGGGAGACTAACGGGAAAAACCACCGACTTCTTCTACAAACAGATAGGAGAACCCTTCCTTAACTCCATACTCAATTCCCTGACATACACCCATTTTGACTTGCGGGAATACTCCCAAACCATCCGGGAGGACGAACATAACCTCATCAGTCTCTATAAAATCTTTTCTCCCGAACACCTCTTAAAACTCCCCTTTGCGAACGATAGCAACAGTCTCGACAAAAACTTTTATAGTGAACTGCTGCATATCATCGGATTGACAGAGATAAAAGAGGGAGGAAAAAAACTCATCCAACGTCTGCAACCGGCAGCGCGTCAACCCGGTTCGCTGCTAGAGAACGCTATCAGTCAAGTGGAGAGTTTAGATAAAATCTCTCGTTTACCCAATCCCGAGGAATTTGGGGAGACGGAAGAGGAGAGACTATTGAATATCGGTTTAGAGTTGGGGATAACCTGGATAAATAGAATCCTCTTCCTCAAACTATTAGAAGCGCAGATAATTAGGTATCATCGGGGGGATAAATCCCTAGGGTTTCTCAATTTAGGCAAAATTGCCAACTATGACGACTTAAATCGCTTATTTTTCAGCGTTTTGGCCAAAAAACAGACAGAAAGAAGCAAAGACATCCAGAATACCCATACTCAGGTTCCCTATCTCAACAGTTCCCTATTTGAACCCACAGACTTAGAACAATCAACCATAGTCATCAGTAACCTGCGTTCGGAGAATTTAGAGATTTTTGCAGGAACAGTCTTAAAGGATAGTCAGGGGAAAAAGCGAACAGGAGAAATCAACGCTTTAGCATACCTATTCGAGTTTCTCAATGCCTACGATTTTAGCAGCGAAGGTGGGGAAGCGATACAGGAAGACAATAAGACTCTTATCAATGCGTCAGTGTTGGGATTAATCTTCGAGAAAATCAACGGATATAAGGATGGTTCCTTTTTCACCCCCGGTTTCATCACTATGTATATGTGTCGGGAAACGATTCGACGCGCAGTGATAGAGAAATTTAACCAGAGTCAGGGATGGAATTGTCAGACAATCGAGGATGTGTATAACCGCATCAAAGATAAAACGGCAGCCAATGCTATTATCAATAGTCTCAAAATTTGTGATCCTGCGGTGGGTTCGGGACATTTTCTTGTTTCTGCTTTGAACGAGATAATCGCAATTAAGAGTGAGTTACAGATTTTAGTGGATAAAGAGGGGAAAACTCTCAGGGATTATCGGGTTGAGGTGGTGAACGATGAGTTAATCGTCACCGATGATGACGGTAATCTGTTTGAGTATAATCCCCGCAACCGAGAAAGTCAGCGCGTACAGGAGACTTTATTTCAGGAAAAACAGCGTCTGATTGAGGGGTGTCTCTTTGGAGTTGATATCAATCCCAACTCGGTGAAAATCTGTCGGTTGCGTTTATGGATTGAGTTACTCAAGAATGCTTACTACAAAGCAGATAACGAGTTAGAGACGTTACCGAATATCGATATTAATATCAAGGTTGGCAATTCTCTGATTAGTCGCTTTGGGTTATCCAATGATTTACAAGTCTTTTCCCGCAAAAATCGTTTAAGTATCGAGAGTTATAAGGATGCGGTGAGAGTCTATCGCAACGCGGAGGATAAATCGCAAAAGCGCGAGATGGAGAGATTGATAAGTGAGATTAAGAGTAGTTTTCGTCAGACTTTACAGTTAGATAATCCTCTGAAAAAGCGCTTGCGGGGTTTGGAAACGGATTTATATAGTCTAGAGAATCAAATTTTGTTATTTGAGGAGTCACCCAAGGAAAAGAAAGCGCGGGAAAGGAAGATTAGTCAGTTAAGGAATGAGATTGATAAATTACGTCCGCAACTAGAGGAGATTGAAAGCGGTAAGATTTATCATAATGCTTTTGAATGGCGCTTCGAGTTCCCCGAAGTTCTAGACGATAAGGGGAATTTTATCGGTTTTGATGTGATAATTGGCAATCCTCCTTATGGAGTGAAATTCAAGGAAATGGAAAAGAGTTTTTATAAAACAAAATATCCTATTTCGAGTCAAGGGAAAATCGATTCTTTTAAATTATTTTATGAAAGAGCTTATCAACTTTTAAAATCTCAATACTATCAATGCTATATTGCTCCTAATACATTTCTTTATAACACTCAATCTGAATCTCTAAGAAGTTTTCTTATTCAAAATACACATATTATTAAAGCTATTGAGTTGAGAAAGAATATTTTTGAAGATGCTCCTGATGTAGTCACTGTAATAAATATTTCCCAATATATTAAACCGAAAAAAGACTCAACTACTTCTGCGATGGTTGCCTATCCAGATTATAAATATAATAATCTATATGATGATGAATGGGAAATTATTCAAGAAATACCATACTCAATTTTTATAAATGATAGAGAGAAGAAAATTAATCTCAGAAGAAAACTTATATTAGATGAAATTATAAACAATATGAACAAATTTAGAAAATTAGGCGAGCTTTTTCAACTGAAACAAGGTACAAAACCCTATGGAGATAAGGAAAATAAAAATACTGACCTATTATCTAATAATCAAATAGATCAAAGCTGGGAACCAGCAATTAATGGAAGAAATATTGCTTCCTATAGTATAGTATTTGAAAACTTATACGTTAAGAGAAGCAAAGAATTACATAGTTGTTTGCCAAAAGAAATAGTAGATACTGAAAAAATTTATTTTCAGAGAATGCGAAAAATATCATTATTTCCTAGAATAGTTGCTTGTTATGATAGGGATGGAATTCATGGATTATATACTTGTTCTGTTATTTATAAGAACAATTTAAATACGGTAAATTTAGATTTAAAGTATTTATTGGGAATTTTAAATTCTCATTTAATAAATATTTGGTATAAAAATTTTGATACTGATCTAGAAATAAAGCTTGTCTCGGTAAAAAGTATTCCAGTAAGAGAAATTAGTCAAGAACAACAGCAACCTATAATTGCACTTGTAGATCAAATTCTCACGGCTAAAAAATCTAATCCCAAAGCTGACACCAGCGAGTTAGAAAAAGAGATTGACAAAATAGTGTATGAATTGTATGGATTAAGCGAGGAGGAAATCAGGATAATAGAGGGAGAAATCAAATAAATATAAATGTAGGGTGTGTTAGCGAAGCGTAACGCACCCAAAAGCATCCCAAAGGACTGACAAAAATTTGATCCCCCTAAGTCCCCCTTTTTAAGGGGGATTTAAATTTAATACATTTGTTCTCATGAACTCCCAATCGAACTTTAAAACCCATCTCCGCGCTTCCCCTATACCTTCCTCTTACCTATTGCAAGAGTGCCTTATCTCAACAAGTAATTTAAATTCAGTACAGCTTACACCCAAAAGAATCTCAACCAAAATGCTTGACAAAAGCCAAGACTTGACTTATACTTTTTATATAATGGGAATCCGTGCCTAAATATATATAGGGGTTTTCAGAGAAATTAACGAGCGAAAGAAATAGAGACGAAAAGGAAAGCTTTGCCGCAAGGATTAAAGCTGGTTTGGTTAGACTAACTTTATCGAAAATTTGGGTTAAAACCCCGTCGTTTTACGACGGCTTTTCCTGATTTTTGATGTAGCACTTAAGAACTTCCAGTGGCGCACCTCTCAGTTATCAGTTATCAGTTATCAGTT
>NZ_SFBV01000092.1:0-2791 GCF_007095585.1 Microcystis sp. M_OC_Ca_00000000_C217Col | reverse complement strand
TTCTGAATTGTAAGTTATAACTATTATAATCTCATTTCTCTTTGTGATCAAGTTGAAGATTTTCTAGTTTTTGACTGCTATAAGTATTAATACTCATTGCATAAGTGAGATGCTCCCGGTGAGGGGTGAGGTTTGCCCCCGCAAGGTTGGCGTATTGCAAGCTGGCTTCACTGATATTCGCTAGGCGCAAGTTGGCAGCTTGCAGGTTTGCCCCCTCCAGGTATGCCCCCCGTAAATTGGCTTGGGCAAAGTCTTTTCCGCTTCCGGTGCGGGAATCAATCAGAAATTCCCTAACCCGGGGATTGGCTAATAAGGTATTGCCGGGGCGGGCTAATTCCAATTTAATTGCTTGTTTAAAAATTGTTTTATTCAAGATTGCCTGATTAAAATTGGTACTTTTTAAGGTGGCTCCTGTAAAATCCGCCTCGGTTAAATTGGCTTGAAAAAAGGATGTGCCACCAATAGCAGCAAAGGCTATCACAATTTTACGCAACCAAGGATCGCGGTGTTCTTGTTTAAGGGTCAACCAACCGAGCCAACAGAAAAGTAATGTCAAGGCTCCGGCTCCGGCTCCGGCTACGGCTCCGGCTACGGCTCTGGCTACGGCTACGGCTACGGCTACGGCTCCGGCTACGGCTCTGGCTACGGCTACGGCTACGGCTACGGCTCCGGCTCCGGCTCCGGCTACGGCTCCGGCTCCGGCTCCGGCTCCGGCTACGGCTAGGGCTACGGCTACGGCTCCGGCTCCGGCTCCGGCTACGGCTAGGGCTACGGCTAGGGCTCCGGCTACGGCTAGGGCTAGGGCTACGGCTACGGCTAGGGCTACGGCGAAGACTACGGCTAGGGCTACGGCTAGGGCTCCGGCCAAAATATTTTTACGCCAAGTGACAGCGCAAAAACAGATGAGAAGAATTAAGATTGACCAACCAGCAACTTGATTTTCTGTACTGGATGAATCAAAAATTAAGCCCACCAGATAAGCGGCTGCGGAGGAAAAAAAACTCGAAACCACAATTAACACCAAAGCCAACCCCAGCAAAATCACCAGCCACCGCTTCGGTAATCCCGCCTTCGCCCCAGCAAACTTCACCCCCGTCAAATTCGCCCGACTAAAATTTGCCCCGCGTATATCACAACCACTGAAATCCGCCCCCGCTAAGTCCGCGCCGCGAAAGTTACCACCCCGCAAGGATTCCCCCCGGAAATCCCGCCGCCCGTTTTTGTACTGCTCAATAACTGCCGCTGCCTTCATCGCCTACGAAATTGCCATACTATGCCCTCAATCTTACTACAAGTCAGAAAGCGGGTTTCTTGAGAGAATCCGATTGATACTCCCACCCCAGCGCTTCGGGATTCTTGGTTCAACGAGTCCACGTTCAAAAACCTGGCATTTTTATGGGCAATCGCGTTAGGTTCCACACCTCGCGTTCTAGAATATATCTGGATTTCCCCCATAGATATCTACTACAATAGCCGAAAACCCCTATCTATCAATGGATACACCCATTAACCTTTCTTAATCTACTCATGTTTCTTGTAATATTTCTTAATAGACGGGGATGGAGTATATTTGCTAGAATTTACTGACCCTAATTCTCCTGTGCCAGAAAAGTAGATTTATTCAGCCAACCCTAGATAAGTAGCTGGTTATAATTAAATTATGGATTGTGGGTTCGATCCCCCCTGCCCCCCTTGATAAGGGGGGTTTCTGAGAACTTTTAACACCTACCTACTTAGAAAGCCATTTAAGTAATTTTCTATGGAGAGTTAAATTATAAACCTGTTGCATAATTAATTTTTCAGGGTTCAAAAACGGCAAAAATAAGGATTAAATTGCATAAAATATGTAAATAGACCATTTAATGAATTATTATTCATTCTTAATTCTCCTGACTCCTGACTACTGGCTACTGACTCCTAACCCCAACAACAATTTTTGATTTTTACAAGAGGTCTTATGTCGTCAACTGCCTACGAAACTGATTATAATCAATGGCTAAAAGAGACGGTAAAACAGTTACGAGAGCGCAATTTTGAGCAGGTAGATTGGGATAATTTAATTGAAGAAATCGAGAGTATGGGGAAAAGTGATAGACGAGCTTTAATGAGTCTGTTAACCCGTCTTATCGAACATCTTTTAAAGCTGGCTTATTGGCAAGAAGAAAAAAAACGGTCAGGTAATCATTGGGCGGCAGAAATAGTCAATTTTCGCGCCCAAATTCAGCATCGTTTAGAAGATAGTCCCAGCTTACGGCCAGAATTAGCGGCTATGTATGATAAAGTTTATCCAGTGGCGATTAAATCAGTTTCTCAGCTTTTTTACCTCAATTCAGACGCTCATATATCCCTAGAACAAATATTAGATGATAATTGGTTTCCCTCGGCTGAAAAATAGTTCTTCATTAGGAGTAAGTAGTCGTGCAAAATTAATTTCCTAGTGAAGATAGGCAAGAGGCAAGGGGCAAGAGGCAAGAGGTGGTTAGATATGTGTAATTAATTTTGCTTAGGTACTTAATACTAAATCCGTTGAGTATAGGCTAGTTATGAAAGACAAAGATATAAATTTGCTTGCGGACTTTGCCGACCATAGCCAGTTGAAGTATAGGTAATGATTCGGTAGTAGTGGCGTAGCTCTCTTGCTTACCTGGTATGAATTGTGTAAAATATTTATGAATAAAAATAATTGGAACCCGCTCAGTCTTTAAACCTCTAGCTTGCTCATGACTTTTCTGATAAATATCTTTTTCTGGCTCCTGTCTGGCTTACTCAAATATCAGTCTAGCACCGAACA
>NZ_SFBV01000091.1:0-19477 GCF_007095585.1 Microcystis sp. M_OC_Ca_00000000_C217Col | reverse complement strand
TTCTTGTTTTAATTCTCCATGTACGCGGTCTTTAAAAGCCTCTATTTCGTTCCAAGACACGATTAAGAGTGGCTTTTAGGCTAAGTATAATTACTCATCGCGTAAGTGAGATGCTCCCATTTACACCTTTGTTGTCCATCCAATACTTTAAGCATTTATTACGGATGAATTGAGCGGTGCGGATAGCATCGTCTATAGCCTGATACTGTTTTAATTTAGCCTCAACTTTAAACTCTAGGACAAACATTTACTCTAAAATTTTAAGAATAAACTTATTTTAACACATTAAATATTAAACTGACAACCCATCACCTAAAAGCCGCCCTCTGCTACGCGGGCATGGCGGGGAACCTTAAACCCAAGTTTTCGGTAAGACAGGAGGCAAGGCCAGAACAGTCTATCTTCTCTGAGGGATTCAGGTAGAAACCTCTACTCTGTCAAAGTTTATATCCAATCTTCCTCATCCCCTTTGTTTACCTCCCGCTCTTGGTTTTCATCCTGAGCAGGGGGCGTAATAATCCGATAATTGACATCGTAAACTTGATCGGCTTTTTCCCCGCGAGTCTGTTTGGCTGTGCGGTAACTATAGGAATAAACTGAGCCAGTTTGAGAACTGTCCTCTGGAGGCTTGACAAAATTCGCTTTTTTCCCATCAGCAACCCTAGGCGGGAATTCTTCCCGATCCTGAATGGTAGTCGGTTTTTCGGGGGGTGCATCAAAATTCCAATCATCACCGCTATCTCTTTCCCAATCGTTACCCGGTGCAGAAGCAGCAGAATCCTGAATATAGGTGGGTCGGGAAGACGGGGGTGGGACTGTAGGATTATTCGCTATACGAGGGGAAGCTTTTGGGGCGGCCAAAGGACGACCAAAACTATAGAGAAATTGCAGGGTTAAACCACTGATAATTCCCGCTAGGGTGAAAAGTAACACCCAGACCGCTAGGGGCAGTTTTACCGTCATAATACCGCCAAAAAAGACCAAAGTGATCACCCCCAGATTCTGCCAGATCAGTAATCCGCCTACAGCGATCGCAAATAAGACCATAATCCAGCCCATTTTTACCTCCCTTGACTCAGTGATCAGTAAACAGTGATCAGTAAACAGTGATCAGTAAACAGTGATCAGTAAACAGTAAACAGGTATAAAGATAAAGATAACTAACTAATTAACTTAAAACTTAAAACTTACATCTGATAACTGATAACTTACCCACTGATAACTGATAACTGATAACTGATAACTTACCCACTGATAACTGATAACTGATAACTGATAACTGTCAATGTCCTTGCCAGCGATTAATTGTCATACAATCGATATCTAACTGATCGAGAGTACGAGCGATGACAAAATCGACCAAATCCTCGATCGATTGGGGATGGTGATACCATGCCGGTATTGCTGGCACAATTCTAACGCCCGCCTCGGCCAAAGTGGTTAAATTACGCAGATGAATTAAACTAAAAGGGGTTTCTCGCGGCACTAAAACCAATTTTCTGCCCTCCTTAATCTGCACATCGGCCGCTCTTTCTAGCAAATCGGAACTTAATCCCCCCGCTAATTTGGCCACTGTACTCATGCTACAGGGAATAATTATCATACCAAGGGTGCGATAGGAACCACTGGCGATCGTTGCCCCCACATCACCCCAACGATGACAGCGTAGTTTTCCCCCTTCCATCACCCCGCATTGACTGCGCCAAAATTGTTCTTGCAGCTCCGGTTCTGGCGGCATCCGAATATTATCTTCCGCTTGCCAGACAGTGTAAGCTGATCTGGAGGCCACTAGATCGATCGTGTAGTCGGCTAAAAGTAGATATTTGAGAGTACGGACAGCATAAATCAGTCCTGATGCCCCCGTAACGCCCAAAATTAGCGGTTTAGATAATTCCTTCAAGCTCTAATTCCTCGATCAATTGTAATCCTCTCGGGTCGCCCACTTTTAATAAAGCACCCCTAGCATCTTCCTTGACACCTAAATCCTCATCTTCCACCAAGGCCTCGATCAAAGCATCGATCGCCGTGGCATAAATCACATTTAAGGGCAATTCTCGGCATAATTGACCGATCGACCAAGCGCAATTACTCCGCACCGCTGCGATTAAATCTCGGCGCAATCCTTCAATTAAAGGCGGCAACACGGTGATGATATCTTCATAATTGACCTTGGCAATCTGGGCCAAACTACTGGCTGCCCATAATCGCACGGCCGAAATATCAGTTTTGAGAGCATGAACCAAAGGATTGATCGCTCTGCGATCGCCACAGTTACCTAGGGCCCAAACTACCCCTTTTCTGACGTAACCATTCCAATCCCTGGCCAGTAAATCGATTAAGGGAGCCACAGAGCTAAGACTGGGATTTCGGCCCAAAGCGTAGGCGACACTAACACGCACCAGGGGACAGACATCGTTTAACATCTCCAGTAACGGGGCGATCGCTCTTTCGTCCCGCAATTCACAAAAGGCGCGGGCCGCGATCATCCTCTCGCTCACATCAGCAGAAGTAAGCAATAAGAGCATTTCCTCGGGATCGGGAGGGATTTCCGCTGCTTGATCCGGATCGCTCGCATCGAGAGGATTATTTAAGGAATTGCTAGAGTCTAGGATTTCATTGTCGTACATACTTGTTAGATTATCTTAATCCGTGACCGCTCACGTCAAGCCCAAAATCAAAAAGTAAGTAGTCGTGCAAAATTAATTTCCTAGTGAAGATAGGCAAGAGGCAACAGGCAACAGGCAAAAGAAAGAATCTGGCAATTCTCCCACCTAAAAACAAGGTCAGAAACTAAGTACATCAAAGCTTTTAGCTTACCAAATTAGGTTACACTTCATCTTGACGAGAAAGGCTGCAGGCTCTCTTATTCTTTGTGTGATAAGTTTAACTGATATAGTGGCGATCAATCTTTGTGTCCTTTGTGTCTGGAGTGGTTCGTTCCAGTCGTTCGCCCGCAAGACTGTATCTTAGAATACATTTTACCCACCAAACCTAAGACAGTCAGCTGCATTTACAAAACCTAGCAGAATAGAAAGTAAATACAGGGCAGATTTTCGTGTTTTTTCGATGCCAAGACGCGGATTTGAACCGCGGACACGAGGATTTTCAGTCCTCTGCTCTACCAACTGAGCTATCTCGGCTTTTTTCAGTCCTTTATCAATATAGCACGCCCTCGAAATAATTGCAAGGTTTTTTTCCAAAAAGTTTTCTGCTTGACTAGATTGGCAAGGTGAGGGTAAAAGTGGTGACAGCATTGGCACTGGTGACATCGATGGTGGCATTCAGGGGTTTAATCAGTTTGTGGACTAAAGCTAAACCTAAACCGGTGCCACTGTAGCGCCAGGGATCGTGGTGAGGAATGCGATAAAAAGGAGCAAATATTCTTGATAATTCCTCTGGAGGGATTTCTACTCCTGAATTGCTCACACTAATTAATATTTGCTCGTCTGCACGCCAGACATTTACCCTAATTATCCCTTGTTCTGGGGTATATTTAGAAGCATTGGTCAGTAATTCCGCTATGATGCGTTCGATATCACAAAGATTGCTGTTAATCTCCGGTATATCCCCATCTATATCTAAAATTAACTGCTGTTGTCGCTCGCGGGTGAGAGTGCGAAAAGGTTCCACTAATAAGGGTAGCCAAGAAAGTAAGTCGATTGTTTCGATCGCCGGGGGTTCGGTTTCCGCATCCAGATAGGTTAAAGTCAACAGATCATTAACTAACTTACTCTGACGCTGAGATTCAATGTTAAGAATTTGCAACAGTTGACCGATCGAATCCTCTGGATCGATCTCGATCCCTTGATATTCCAGGAGACTTTCTAAGGTTTCCACCGCTAGACGAATGCTGGTAATCGGGGTTCGCAGTTCATGGGAAAGGGTTTTCAGGAATTCGCTTTTTAATCTTTCCAGTTTTTCTAATTCCCTCACTTGTGCTTGGGAAGATTCGTACAGTCGTGCCTGGCGAATGGCGATCGCACATTCGGTGGCAATATGTTGGATCAAATTAGTTTCTAAGGAGTTAAAAATTTGATTAGCTGGTCTAATTAGCCAAATATTGCCCAAAAAACCCTGATCGTCAAAGATAGGACAAGCGCAACGGTTAACACGACAGATTTGGGGATTGCCAAGGGGAAGACGATCAACAAATTGTAAAATTTGTTTGTGCAGCAGCGGTTGATAGATTTCAGGAAAATCGCTAATTTGACAGCTAATTCCCTGACAGATAAGCTCTTGAGTGGTATATTCGTGGACAATAGTGGCTTGGCTGCGACTGGGATTGTAAAGCTCAATTTGGGCCCGTTCTACGGGTAAAACCTGGACTAATTCCCTAGTGGTGGTTTGCAGAATATGATTTTCATCGAGACTATCGCGAATTTTTTCGGTAATCCGTCCGATTAATGCTTCATACTTCAAACTCATCTGCAATTCGGCAGTTCTTTGCTGAACCTCCGATTCCAAGGCAGTATTCAAGCATTTTACCCGTTGGTGCAGTTCCGCTTGTTGAATGGCAATTCCCACTTGAATGGCTAATTGTTTAAGCAGATCGATTTCTTGGGATTGCCAAGAGCGAGTTTTTTGGCAATTTTGGGCAATTAGTAACCCCCAGAGTTGGTTATCGCAGATAATTGGCACCACCAAGTTAGCCTGTACTTGCAAAGAGGTGAGTAGGCTGCGATAACAGGGATCAAGTCCCGAATTATGGACATTTTCAATAACTTGAATTCTCCCGCGACGATAATTTTCCAGACGTTCTGGGGATAAATTAAAACAGGGATCCTCGATGCTGTTTCCTAAGACGGAATTAATCCTCGCAGTATGGGATTCCACCACAATCATGCCACTATGATCGGGGAATAAACGATAAATTAACACTCGATCGCAGTTGAGGAATTGTCGCACCTCTTTAACAGTTCTTTGCAAAATGCGATCGAGATCCAACGATTGCCGGATTCTTTCCTGCATTACCCCCAGTAGTTGTTCCCGTTCTGCTTGTAATCTTAAAGCTTCTTCGGCCTGTTTGCGTTCGGTGATATTGGTACTGGTTCCCACCAAACGATAGATACGCGCATTGTTATCCCGTAGGGGTGTTAAAGTTGTCAGCCACCAGTAGGGTATATTTTGAAAAGGTAAATACTGTTCGTAGGAAATAGTCGTTCCGTAACGCACACAATCACTATAGTGTTGCCGCACACTGCGCGCATCATCGGGGGGAAGGATTTGTTCGGGAGTTTTGCCTTTAATATCTGATGAGCGCAATCCTGTCCAGCGTTCATGAACGGGGTTTGCTCCCACATAGCGAAAATCTCTATTTTCCAGCACGTCCACTACAAAAATCGACGCTTGCACGGAATTAAATATACTACGCAGAAACTGTTCGGAATCCTCCTCTTTTAGCTGTGTATCTAGCTCGATCTCGATTTCTGATGGCTGCTTTTCCATAAGAGCCTCCCATTGTGCTAATTGGTGGATTTGGATCGATAATCACAAAATCGTTGGCTACTCCTGGGGCGATTTAACAATTTCTTTAGATTCTCGCACGAATTTTCCCATCCGCTGCCGATTTCGATATATTTCTTTGCAAAAACGAGAAAGCAACCCCAATATACTGAGATCGCTTATCAGTTATCAGTTATCAGTTATCAGTTATCAGTGATCAGGTTTAAGTTTTAAGTTAAGTAGCTAGATACAATTAATTACACATATCTAACTACTTCTTCCATGAGTGCATGAGTGCCTATCCTCACCAAGAAGTTAATTTTGTCCTATTACTTATCGGAGTTCAATTACAGCGTTTCTTATCAAGAGGAAGCATAACCTAATTTGGTATCGACGACCGGCTCTCCAAAAGGAGAACTTCCTACCCCACCATTAGGATAACTGCTTTAATTAGCCAATTATTTTCAGTGATCACTGTTCACTGATTACTGATTACTGATCACTGAATTTAGGCTTCTTGGTTGACAAAAGGCAATAAAGCCATTAAACGGGCCCGTTTTACCGCTTCCGTTAAATCTCGCTGTTGTTTAGAAGTTAAACCGGTGATGCGTCTAGGTAGGAGTTTGCCGCGTTCGGTGATGAATTTGCGGAGGAGTTCGGTGTCTTTGTAGTCAATCGGTTGACTGGGGGAGATGGGGGAGAGACGTTTACGATAGTAGCTCATAGATTTGTAAAGATTGCTTGACTTTTTAACTAAAGTGTGCTTACTTAATTTCCTTGTGGACGGTGTGCTTATTGCAGTGGGGACAGTATTTCTTGATTTCCAGTCTGCCGGTGGTATTGCGACGGTTTTTGCTGGTGGTGTAGCGAGAAACGCCGGGGGTACGCTTATCGGGATTACTGCGGCATTCCGTGCATTCTACAGTGATGATTAGGCGAACGCCTTTTTTACTAGCCATAACAACAGGGGATCGGGTAAATTTACACGCAATCGATCATTATGACATATCTAGGGCTTTTTAGGCAAGAGCGGCCGGGACACCGGCGAGGAATTGTCGGCTGAAAAGTTGATTTTGGGATGAAATCCAGCACAAAAAAGCTAGAATAATCATAGCAGTTGGCGAGGATGAGGAAAAATGACGGTAAGATTGGGTAAACCGATTTTAGTGACGGGGATAGGCATTACCATCGCTTTCACCCTGGGGGAAACTCTCAATAGCAGACTGAGCGAAATCGGTTCATGGGGTATTTTCGGTGCGATTGCTCTTGGTGCCGGTATCTGGTTTTGGCAAAAACCCAACTCGAAAATCGATTTTTCCCTTCCCACTCCCCTGAGTCTAGAAAAGGTTAAACAAGCGATTAGCAAGGCTGAGCAGATAATTAATTATCTGGACAAAGAAGACCCTAATCAAGACTTAACCCCACTCAAAACCAGTTTAACCCAATTAAATCAAGAATTTAGTCGCCAAGACCTGAAAATTGCCATTACTGGTGCGAGAAAAACTGGTAAAACTGCCTTAAAAAAACTACTAGAAAGCGGCAACTTTGGGGAATCTGTCGCTTTTATGGAAACGGAACCGCTTCTAACTCTCGACTCCACCGCTAACCAGAAAAAAGCTCTGGCAGCCGACTTAGTTTTGTATCTCATCAATGGGGATTTGAGCGATTCCGAATGGCAAATTCTCCAGCAATTCGATCGAATGCACCAGCGTGTTATCCTGTTACTGAATAAACAGGATCGTTTACCCGCCGAAACCAGAGAAGAAATACTCCTTTCCCTGAAACAAAGACTGAAAGAAACTATTCCTGCTCATAATATTTTAGCCATAGCCGCTGCCCCCAAACCCCTAAAAGTTCGTCAACATCAAAGCAATGGAGAAATCAAGGAATGGACGGAACCCCAAGCTATTGTTATTGATAATCTAGATAATCATCTCCGACAAATTATCGAACAAGAAAAGTCCGAATTAGTTCTGGGAACTATCTGGAGACAAGCGCTCGAATTAGCCAAGGAAACCAAACAATTACTTAATCAATCCCGACGCAAAAAGGCTTTACCTGTTATCGAACAATACCAATGGATAGCCGCTACTGCCACTTTTGCTAATCCTCTCGCGGCCCTAGATTTAGTTTTAGCGGCGGCCACTAACGCTCAAATGTTAGTGGATTTAGGGGCAATTTATCAACAAAAAATGTCCCTTGAACAAGCAAAAACAGCCATGACTACCCTGGGGAAAATGATGGTACAATTGGGCATGGTAGAGGTGACAACTCAGGCATTGGGAACGATTCTCAAGGGAAATGCGATTACTTATATTGCTGGTGGTACAGTGCAGGGAATTGGAGCAGCCTATTTAACTCGTTTAGCTGGTTTAAGTTTAGTTGAATATTTCCAAGAACAGGAAATTAACGAGCAACTGAATAATGATTGGAATTGGACGAGTTTGCAGAATAAAGTTAAACAGGTTTGGGAACAAAATCAGCGCCTAGCATTTTTACAGGATCTTGTCAAGCAAACGAGCGCTCGTTGGTCGGCATTTTCTGGTTAAAAAATATGGTTAAGAAGTGCGGAAAGGTAAATGCTGACGCAGCACATCCCAGCGCGAACAATCCCAATAATCGATATGAGAAATAATCAGATTATTGTCATCGAGAGTTAATTGGCTGCGTCCAGAAATAGCGATGCGAGGCCGCCAAGGTAAAGGGGTTGTCCAGTGCAATGTCCAACGGGTATTAATAATATTTTCCTGCTGTTCAATTGCGTGGATATCCATCTTGATAGCTTGGAACCATTGACTCATAAAACCAATCATTTCCCGATAGCGTTTAATCCCCCGAAATTGATTGAGAGGGTCTTGAAAATAAACGTTATCAGCATAAATGTCATAGGTTTGATCAATAGGAAATCTCTGATAATCTTGCTGCAAAATAGCGATAATATCCATAAAGTACCAAATTATTCCCGATAGCTATTGCCTTTTTTCACTGCTGAGGGGTCACTGTGAACTATTAAAAGATCACTCCCGTCAAACTAAAGGGACGGACTTCGGTAATTTTAACCTTAACAAATTTGCCTCGCAATTCCTCAATATCTCCCGTAAAGAAAGTTAAGCGATTGCCTCTAGTTCTTCCCATAACTTGACTAGCATCTTTAGGATTAACGTCTTCCACTAAAATTTCCTCAATTCTGCCTAAATATCTTTGGGAACGTTCAGCAGCTTTTGTGGCCACTAAATGATTTAATCTTTGTAAGCGATCGCTTTTTACCTGCTCACTTAATTGATTATCCCAAATAGCGGCCGGAGTACCGGGACGGGGAGAATAGGCCGCCGTATTTAATTGATCAAAACCAATCTCATCGACTAATTTTAAAGTATTCTCGAACTGTGCCTCTGTTTCTCCGGGGAATCCGACAATCGCATCGGCACTAATGGCAGCGTCCGGCATTAAATTGCGAATATTAGCAATAATTTGTCGGTATTTTTCCTGAGTATAGCCCCGTTTCATAGCCTTGAGGATATCATTATCCCCTGATTGAAAAGGGATATGAAAATGTTCACAAACTTTAGGTAATTCCTGACAAGCTTTAATCAAACGTTCGGTAAAATAGCGGGGGTGACTGGTGGCAAAACGGAGACGTTCAATGCCGGCCACATCGTGAACGTAGTAGAGTAAATCGGTGAAATTGTGCAGATGTCGGCCGCTTGCCGTCACTCCGGGTAAATCCCGTCCGTAGGCATCGATATTTTGACCTAAAAGGGTGATTTCTTGATAACCCTGTTGTCCTAATTGTGCCATTTCTGCTCGAATTGCCGCAGGAGTGCGAGATTGTTCCACCCCGCGCACCCCCGGAACCACACAATAGGTACAGCGTTCATTGCAACCATAGATGACGTTCACCCAAGCGGTAATATTACTATCCCGGCGCGGTTTGGTGATGTCTTCCATGATGTGGATGGGTTCGGTGGCCACCACCTGGGAACCGTCAAAAACTTGTTGTAATAAGTCTCCCAAGCGGTTTGCGTGTTGGGGACCGATAATTAAATCCACTTCGGGAACCCGTCTTAACAATTGTTCCCCTTCCTGTTGGGCTACGCAGCCGGCGACAACTAAAGTAAGATCAGGTTGAGTTTGTTTGCGTTTAGCCTGTCTGCCGAGATAGGAATAAACCTTCTGTTCGGCATTATCGCGGATTGTACAGGTATTGTAGAGGATTAAATCGGCTTCGTTGGCATCCTCAGACCATTGAAACCCCAAATCTTCTAAAATACCCGCCATGCGTTCGGAGTCAGCTTTATTCATCTGACAACCAAAGGTGGTGATATGGTAACGACGTGGGGACTTATTCATGATGGGGGCCACAGAAACAAGAGTGCAGCTTTCTATTTTAGGCTATTTATTCTCTGACTTGAAAAAAGCAGGAGTCAGGAGTCAGTTATCAGTTATCAGTTATCAGTTATCAGTTATCAGTTCACTGAGAAAACACCCCACTTCCCCACTTCCCACCACCCCACACCCCACACCCCACTTCCCCACTTGCCACTTCCCAGAAAAAGCATACTCAGCCATACAAGCAAAGAAAAACGAAACTTTTGCTTTGAGGATATCTCCTGACTGGTAGGATAAAAATAAACCATACTAGGCAGTTTAACCTCCACGCCGCCGAGGCCACACCTTTAATCATCAAAGGAAAAGTATTTATATGTCTAAAAATCAAGTGTTCGACTTTTTCGCCTTAGCCGCTAAAAACGAAGAATTGGGTAAAAAAATGCGTTCAACCCAAGATCCTCAGCAATTACTAGAGATAGCTCGCTCCCAAGGCTTCGATTTCTCTCGTCCGGAATTAGAAGCGGCACTTAAATCCTTGCACGAGAGTCCCGACTTTTTCCAAAAGTTAGCTCATGCAGTCTTAGAAGTTTTCAGTCCTAACCACGATAATTATCCCTCGATCGGTGTCCAACCCTACGAAGGTGAGATCGATCGCTAGAATCAGCGAACAGTGATCAGTTACCAGTTACCAGTGATCAGAGGTGAGTTTTCAGTTCACTGATTACTCAGGGTAAGTACCTAAGCAAAATTAATTACACATTTCGATAAAGCTTTTGCCTCTTGCCTATTGCCTCTTGCCTGTCTTCACTAGGAAATTTATTTTGCATGACTACTTAAGCGCATCTTAACAATCCTTGACAAAATGAACTTTATGTGAGTTGCTTACCCTGAGAGCGATTCAGCCATATTTGAGGAGAATTGGCCATCTCAATTGTTAAGCAAAAATCGACCCATTTGGTCGATTTCGTAACTATACAGCAAACGGCTCACAAAATTTAATTGTCAATAGCGGTTGAGATGCTCTCACCCTGACTGATTACTGTTCACTGTTTACTGATCACTGTTTACTGGACGGCTACGCCGTGCCTTTGGCAACACTGACAAAGGCTCCCCCACTCCCCAACCCCAGCCGTATATAGTATAAAAAAAATATAAAAAAGCCGAAATCAGGGAAAATAGGCTTTTATCTGCCAATAAATCCAGCCAAGACAAGCAAGCCGCCAAGAGAGAAGTTAAAGCGCAAATGCAGTCATAGCAAAGGTTTTGGCCGTAAATCTCCTAAGAATTGCTGAGGCTGATGGACGAAGGGAAGGAATGATTAACTTTCGTTAACCAGAAGATGAGAAATAATCATAATGTTTTATATTGTCAAAGGTGTCATAGTTTCCTATGCTTTTTTTAGGTTGATAATTTTGCCTGACTCGTCAAATTTTTACCAACCAGCCCTAGAAAATAAAATTAGTGGATGAAAACGGTCACGATCGAGATAAAATTTAGGATGGTCTTACCCCCACCTTGCCACGATCCCGACTGCCACCAAAGCTAGAGCAGGAAAAGTAACAAGGAAAGAATTTGACTGAAACAAAATTGATAACGCTAACGAGATTAATAGTTTAGTTTGGCTTGACAAGCGAGGAACAAAAAAATGCCAATTGCAGTAGGAATGATTGAAACCCTAGGATTTCCCGCCGTTGTGGAAGCGGCCGATGCCATGGTTAAAGCCGCCAGGGTGACTCTAGTGGGTTACGAAAAGATCGGTAGTGGTCGCGTCACTGTCATTGTCCGGGGAGACGTTTCAGAAGTGCAAGCTTCTGTGGCTGCCGGAGTGGAAAACGCCAACCGGGTTAACGGAGGACAAGTGCTATCTACCCATATCATCGCCCGTCCCCACGAAAACCTCGAATACGTGCTGCCCATTCGCTACACCGAAGAAGTAGAGCAATTCCGCAGCTATTAAACACCGTTTCGGGGTCAGCATCTATAGAGTCGAAGAAAGCCAACCATTAGGAGACAAAAATATTATGTCAATTGCAGTGGGCATGGTGGAAACCTTGGGTTTCCCAGCCGTCGTCGAGGCGGCTGATGCCATGGTAAAAGCCGCCCGCGTAACCCTAGTAGGTTACGAAAAAATTGGTAGTGGTCGCGTCACCGTCATCGTCCGGGGGGACGTTTCGGAAGTACAGGCCTCCGTATCGGCGGGGACAGAAGCGGCATCTAATCGTGTTAAAGGTGGTCAAGTCCTCTCGACCCACATCATCGCCCGTCCCCACGAAAACCTCGAATACGTTCTTCCCATTCGTTATACAGAAGCCGTGGAACAGTTTCGTGAAAGTGTTAACCCGCAACCTTTAAGACGAATCTAGAGCGCAACTAACTTTTAGTGTAAACAAATTCCATGCAAATTGCCAAAGTTTGCGGAACCGTCGTTAGCACCCTGAAACCTCGCAGTATGACGGGAGTGAAACTTCTGCTTTTGCAATTCATCGACGCTCAAGGGCAACTTTTGCCTAAATACGAAGTAGCGGGTGATATTGTCGGAGCGGGGCTTAATGAATGGGTGCTAGTGTCCCGGGGAGGAGCGGCTCGGATCGAAGACGGGCAGAACAATCGCCCCCTTGACGCGATGGTGGTGGGGATTATTGACACTATAACCGTAGAAAATCGCACCCTCTACAGCAAGAGGGACGAATTTCGTCAATCCGGTTAAACATCGATAGAACCCAAACACAGTTAAGTAACAACCAGCCAGCCAAATTCAGTATGGAGGAAGACTAACTATGGTCGTCCGCACAACGGCGGCTAGTCCGAAAAAGCGGACCAAATCCCCAGAGGAAACGCACATAGACGAGAGTGCCAAAGTCCACACCTTCTCTAACCTCAGTGGCGCTATCGAGATCGGGGCGCGAGTGGTGATTGCTCCGGGGACTTCCATCCGCGCCGATGAAGGAACCCCCTTTCACATTGGCGACGACAGCAAAATTCAGGACGGAGCAATCATCCACGGTTTAGAAAAAAGCCGTGTGGTGGGAGATGACGGCCGAGAATATTCGGTGTGGATCGGCCGGGGCAGCTGTATCACCCACATGGCACTCATTCACGGGCCTGCCTATGTGGGCGATCGCTGTTTTATCGGTTTTCGCTCCACCGTCTTTAATGCCCGCATTGGTGCCGATTGCATCGTCATGATGCACGCCCTCGTTCAAGACGTGGAAATCCCCGCCGGGAAATTCGTGCCATCCGGTTCCGTGATCACCAGCCAACAACAGGCCGACCGCTTACCCGATGTCACAGAAATCGATCGAGCCTTCACCCGTCACATTGTCGATATCGACCTCGCCCCCAGCGTCCCGGTCAAAGCCCACAGCCCAGCGACTCCTCCACCGGCAGCCGCTATAAACATCGCTAATGAGACGCTATATAGAAATTCGGTGACACCTATGAGTTTAAATACAAACATTCGAGCGCAGGTTCGCTCCCTCCTCTCCCAAGGCTACAAGATCGGCATCGAATACGCTGACAAACGCCGCTTTAAAACCAGTTCTTGGTTAAGTGCCGGCTTTATCGACGGCGGCCGCGAAGAACAGGTATCCCAATCCCTAGAAGCCTCCCTGAGAGACCTGCAAGGCGAATACGTCCGCCTGATCGGAGTCGATCCCGCCGCTAAACGGCGCATACTGGAAATGATTATCCAACGCCCCGAAGACACCCCGGGAGAACCGGCCCGCACCACCACCGCCGTCCACGGCGGTCATGGCAACGGTAACGGCCATTCCGACCTGTCGGTACAAGTGCGTTCCCTGCTGGCCCAAGGGCTGAAAATCGCCACCGAACACGCGGATAAACGCCGGTTTAAAACCAGTTCTTGGTTAACCGGACCTGCGATCGAAACCAAGAGCGAAGCGGGCATCATTCGCGATATTGAAGCGATCGTGACTGAAAATAGCGATGAGTACGTCCGCCTGATCGGGATCGACCCGCAAGCGAAAAAACGCGTCGTCGAAATGATTATTCACCGCCCCGGCAGCGCCCCCGCTAGTAACGGCAGCGGCAAAGCCAGCAGCTACAGCGCCCCCGCTAGTAACGGAGCCAGTTATAGCAGCAGTGGTAGCTTAAGTGGGGAAACGATCGCTCAAATTCGTTCCCTGCTCGCCCAAGGCTACAAAATCGGCACCGAACACGCGGATAAACGCCGGTTTAAAACCAGTTCTTGGCAGAGTTGCGCCCCGATCGAAAGCAATCGCGAATCTGATGTAATTACTGCTTTGGAAGATTGTTTACGGGAACATAGCGGCGAATACGTCCGCTTACTCGGTATCGATGCTAAAGCCAAAAAACGGGTTTTAGAAACGGTGATCCAGCGTCCCGATGGTTCGGTGAGTAGTAATGGCAGCAGTAAAACCGCCACCGTTGCTGAACCGAGTTTCAAAAGCTATGCTTCTGGTTCTTCTGGCGGCGGTACTGCCACTTTAACCAGTACCTTAACCGCAGAAACGATCACTCAAATTCGCTCTTTATTGAACCAAGGTCACAAAATCGGGGCCGAACACGCGGATAAACGTCGTTTTAAAACCAGTTCTTGGCAAAGCTGCACCCCGATCGAGAGCAGTCGCGAATCCGATGTGGTGGCCGCTTTAGAAACCTGTCTGCGCGACCATCAAGGGGAATACGTTCGTCTGATCGGGATTGACTCCCAAGCGAAACGCCGTGTTCTCGAATCGATTATTCAACGCCCTTAATTTCAGGACTCGGCGATCGGTGAAGGGAGATAGGTGTTAGGTGTTGGCGGACTGGGAAAAATACCCGAAACTCTAACCCCTACCCCCTAACCCCCGATCACTGATCACTGATCACTGAATAACTGTCAATTATGTCCTTACCCCCCGTTCAACCTATTAGCCGCTCGGAATTCTATGTCAATGGTGATGTAACCATTGATGAGAGTGCGATCGTGGCTCCGGGGGTGATTCTCCGAGCAGCCCCCAATAGCCAAATAATTATCGGTGCGGGTGCTTGTCTGGGTATGGGAACAATTTTAACCGCCTATCAGGGTGTGATTAGTATCGGTGCAGGGGCAATTTTAGGTACAGGTGTTCTAATAGTCGGTCGGGGTGAAATCGGTGAAAATGCCTGTATTGGGTCAACCACAACGATTTTTAATGCTTCTGTGGCAGCGATGTCGATCGTGCCGTCTGGTTCCCTGATCGGAGATACTTCCCGTCAAATTACCATCGAGGTGTCAGCGACCCCATCGGAACCGGAAAGACCCCCTTTACCGGAACCGCAACCCGTAGTCAGTCAAGTGTCCCCAGTGCCGTCAGTGGAGGAAGTGATATCCGAAACCGTGGCCAGTCCTTGGGATGGCGAGGAAATGGTCGCCGAGGCCAGTCCCGCGGAAACCAGAGAACAAGCATCTACTACTAACCGACCGAATCAAGCATCGGTGGTCGGAAAGGTCTATATCAATCAGTTATTGGTCACGCTATTTCCAGAACGTCATCGTTTTAATGGCAACAATAACCATAATTCTTGAAGGGGAAAATAATCGTTCACAAGCCAAAAATCTCAACAATAATTACTGAGTAATTAGACCTAATTTATCTAGAGTTCACTGCTGTCTAACTGTCCTCTAGGTACTGAGTATAATTGCTTAGAAATCCTGTTAATATTTAGCGATTGCCGACAATTTTTTGAGGTTGTAATTATTGATAATCTTCCTCAATTAAGGAGTAGTTTTAATAGCTCAAAGCCTGATGAGCAGAAGTTTCTGTGTGTCAATCAGGTAAATTTTTGTTGATTTTTTTGTGTTTTTGTAGAGATTGTCAAAGTTAGATGACGACAGATTAAAGAAACTAATCCCCCCGAGAAAAAAAAACAATCAAAATTTTAGGGATAGAGAAAAAAAATGATCAGAATAGGATAAAGTTCGTGTTAAGATGATCAGTTGAAAAAAACATTAGTGAAAATTGCTCCCTAACTTCGCTCCTAGCAGCAGGGGAAAGGAGCTTAAGAAAAATCTATGTCGGTTGACGGCGAGATTTTACAGGTGCGACTAATCATGCAGTTTATGGAGGAATAATCCCAATGGTGCAAGCCAAATCCAAAGGTTTCCAGGCCGGCGTAAAAGACTACCGACTGACCTACTACACCCCCGACTACACCCCCAAAGATACCGATCTACTAGCTTGCTTCCGGGTGACACCCCAACCAGGAGTTCCTCCGGAAGAAGCAGGTGCGGCAGTAGCGGCGGAATCTTCCACAGGTACCTGGACCACCGTTTGGACCGATAACTTAACCGACCTCGATCGCTATAAAGGTCGTTGTTATGATATCGAACCCGTACCCAACGAAGATAACCAGTTCTTCTGTTTCGTTGCCTATCCTTTAGATCTATTTGAAGAAGGTTCCGTCACCAACATCCTCACCTCGATCGTTGGTAACGTTTTCGGTTTCAAAGCTCTACGCGGTCTCCGTTTAGAAGATATCCGTTTCCCCGTCGCTTTAATCAAAACCTTCCAAGGTCCTCCCCACGGTATCACCGTTGAACGGGACAAATTAAACAAATACGGTCGCCCCTTACTCGGTTGCACCATCAAACCCAAACTCGGCCTTTCCGCTAAAAACTACGGTCGTGCCGTTTACGAATGTCTCCGCGGTGGTTTAGACTTCACCAAAGACGACGAAAATATTAACTCTCAACCCTTCATGCGTTGGCGCGATCGTTTCCTCTTTGTCCAAGAGGCGATCGTTAAATCCCAAGCAGAAACCAACGAAGTTAAAGGACATTACTTAAACGTAACCGCTCCTACCTGCGAGCAGATGATGCAACGGGCTGAATTCGCCGCCGAAATCAAAACCCCCATCATCATGCACGACTACCTCACTGGTGGTTTCACCGCTAACACCACCCTGGCGAAATTCTGCCGCGACAAAGGGTTACTGCTCCACATTCACCGGGCAATGCACGCGGTTATCGACCGTCAGAAAAATCATGGTATCCACTTCCGCGTTTTAGCTAAGTGCTTACGTCTCTCTGGTGGTGATCACCTGCACTCGGGAACCGTTGTCGGTAAACTCGAAGGTGAACGCGGCATCACGATGGGTTTTGTTGACCTGATGCGTGAAGACTATGTAGAAGAAGATCGCGCTCGTGGTATTTTCTTCACCCAAGACTACGCCTCCTTACCCGGGGTAATGCCCGTTGCTTCCGGTGGTATCCACGTTTGGCATATGCCGGCGCTGGTGGAAATCTTCGGTGACGATTCCTGCTTACAGTTCGGTGGTGGAACCCTCGGCCACCCCTGGGGTAACGCACCGGGTGCCACCGCTAACCGTGTGGCTCTGGAAGCTTGTATCCAAGCTCGTAACGAAGGTCGCTCCTTGGCCCGCGAAGGTAACGACGTTATCCGGGAAGCTTGCCGTTGGAGTCCTGAACTGGCTGCCGCTTGCGAACTCTGGAAAGAAATCAAATTCGAGTTCGAGGCTATGGATACCCTCTAATACAGCCATTCAGAAGGTTGTTAGCAGTTATCGGTGCAAAATAATGCCGGGGACTTGCCCAAAATCGGGAAGCAGTCGCTAGAATTTCAACACTGATAACTGTCTAGCCAATAACTGAAAACTGTATAAAATGTATCCGAAAAAAGTTGTTCAAGATACCGCGAAAGTCTTACAAAGTTACCTAACTTACCAAGCGGTTCGCACGATTATCGATCAATTGTCAGAAACTAATCCCACTTTGGCTATTTGGCTGAGTCACTATACTTCTAGCCATTCCATTCAGGATGGCGAGGCCTATATTGCGGGGTTGATGACTGAGAATAAAGAGTTAGTTTTGCGGATCATGACGGTAAGAGAACATCTAGCCGAACAGGTTTTAGAGTTCTTGCCAGAGATGGTAAAAACGGGAATTATTAATGACAACACCGAACATCGTCGGCAACTTTTGGAACGTCTCACCCGTACTGCTATAAGTCAACCAGAGACATCGGAATTAAATCTCGATGTTGATGATCTACCCAACCCATAAGGAATCAAGAAACCCATGAAAACTTTACCTAAAGAGAAGCGTTACGAAACTCTTTCCTACTTGCCCCCCCTCACCGATCAACAAATTGCTAAACAAATTCAATACATGATCGATCAGGGTTATATTCCTGCTGTGGAATTTGAAAAAGATCCCAAACCCGCAGATTATCATTGGACGATGTGGAAACTGCCTTTATTCTCTGTTTCTGGTCCCCAAGAAGTTCTTAATGAAGTTCGCGAGTGCCGCACCGAGTATTCTGATTGCTACATCCGCGTTATCGCTTTTGACAACATCAAACAATGTCAAACCATGAGCTTTATTGTTCATAAACCCAATGCCGGCCGCTACTAATTTGGCTGTAGTTTAAAGGTTTGTAGGGATGGCCGCGAGGCCATCCTTTTTTTGGTGGTTTTTAACACGGGTAAACGATCGGCCGATATTTGGTAAGTTAGAAGTGATGAACTGACTGCCGATCGAACCTATGCCCCGTACTCATCTATTAGATACCCGAACCAGCAATTTTAGCGATCTCATCGGCAATGGCAAAATCTACCGAGTTCCCCTTTTTCAAAGAGATTATTCGTGGAAGGAAGAAAATTGGGAAGATCTCTGGCAGGATATTCAAACGCTCTATGAAAACCCCGATTCTAGTCATTACATGGGAGCGATCGTTTTACAGGGTTCCCAGCGATCGGATACGGATTTTACAATTATTGACGGACAACAACGATTGGTAACGATTAGTATTCTCGCTATAGCGATTATCGAAAAAATTCAAATGTTAATCGATCGGGGGGAAGAAGCGGAAGCGAATAGAGAACGACAACGGCTTCTCAAAAGCGGTTATTTGAGTAATAAAGATCTGGGTTCTTTAAAAGAATCTAGTAAATTAATTTTGAATGAAAATAATAATGATTTTTGGTTCTTCGTTACTTGGTATGGTTCTTAATTGATTAGTTCGCTCTAGAGCAAAAACAATTGACAAAAATCGCTAAATGCCTTTCTATATAAGGGTTCCATCCCTTATAACCCCCGTCCATTGCATAACACAAACCGAAGAGCCTGATTTTTATCAAAGTCGTCTCATTAACTTTAGACTTCCTCGCAATCCTCGATCGCTCGCAAAATCCAACCAACTCCTATGGAAAGCTTTTCAATACTTTTCGGATTCATTGCCAAAGCTTACAAGCGTAGTTAACAGTGGAAAAGAACTGGCAATTTTTTTAACGGATACCGTTGCCAAAAGACTCTTATTTATTCAGATTAATGTTGAAGATGAATTGAATGCGTATACGGTTTTCGAGACCCTAAACGCTGACAGGGGGACAAGCAAGCTGAAAAGCTTATGTAGCATAAAATACAGACACAGACTCCAAAAAAAGATAAGTCATATTTACCATATATGACCTAAATAACGAAAATGATAAGTGAACTATACCAGAAAGTGTTAGAAAATGAACTGGGACGAGCCAGATATCTACTGTTGTTAATGATAGTTGGAACCTGGCAAATACTAAAGCAAGCTAAGTTAGAGATATTAGCAGAAGCACTGCCAATACCGATCCTGTTTGAGAGTCGGAGAAAAAAACTAAAAAGATTTTTAAAGCTGGAAATTCTGAATATTGAAAAAATCTGGTTTCTCTGCTTAAAAGAGATGTTAAAACAGCAGGAGAGATTCAC
>NZ_SFBV01000090.1:0-11633 GCF_007095585.1 Microcystis sp. M_OC_Ca_00000000_C217Col | reverse complement strand
ACAACCCCAAAACCGGTCGTATCACTCAATAACCGACTCACCCTATATTTACCATTTAACAACAATTGAGAGCCGCAACTTTGACAGTAACGAGTATTCGAGTTATTATTACTCGGATGCTCCGGTTGAGAACAATCGGGATTAATGCAGTAACAGGGTTTCATCTCGGCTATCAGTTATTTTAGCGGGTGAATAATTGCAAGTTTTCCCTTACCTGTCTTTGAAGGCATTTTATCATAAGTAAGTAGTAGTAGTAACGCACCAAATTAAATTAATGATAGGTGTGGTGCGTTACGACGGATTGTTAGATTCAAGTTTAAGCAGAGATTGTCACCGTCTAACGCACCCTACATTTTACTAAACTGGGATGAGCCACTCTTGAAAAAGGGGACAATTATTAATTATTATTAAAAGTATATTTACTAATTAACCAAAATACCAGTGAAACTAGCTCAAGCTCAGACGATATTAACAGACACTTTAACCGTATTTTGGGGAGAATGGCTAGATTTACGGGCGAGAGTCCTTCAGATCGCCGCCACAGGTTTAGTTTCTCCCCTAATCTATATTATCGGTTTCGGGTTGGGGTTGGGAAGCGCCCTCGATCGCTCGATGAAACCCTCACTCGGCGATTCTTATCTAGAATTTATTTTACCCGGAATGGTGGCCCTGTCCTCAATGGCGATCAGTTTCGGGGGAACCACCTTTTCCATCTGTGGCGATCGCTTATTTAGTAAAACCTTCGAGGAATTATTATTACTTCCCGTCCATCCCCTCTCATTATTTTTAGGCAAAGTTTTTGCGGGAATTTTGCGCGGTGTAATGACTTCTGCATCAGTGATTCTCATCGCTATCTTATTTACAGGAAAATTTGCCAGTTTTCTCAATCCCCTCTTTTTATTAATTTTAATCTTAAATTGTGCCGTCTTTGCCAGTTTAGGGGCAATTGTCGGATTGCGAGTTCAATCCCTCGAAAGTGCCAGTCTCTATAATAACTTTTTAATCGTGCCGATGTCTTTTTTAGGAGCAACTTTTTTCGATCCCAAAACCTTACCCTGGGCATTAAAAATTATTGTTTATGCCTTGCCCCTCACCTATGCTAGTCTAGGATTAAGAGCCGCAGCCTACGATATCAATCAATTTCCTTGGTTCGCTATCCCTATTTTATTAATCGTCGCTCTTCTTCTCTCGATTGTCGGCGCTTATCAATTCTCCCATCAACGGGATTGAATCAGTGATCAGTAATCAGTAATCAGTAATCAGTTATCAGTAATCAGTAATCAGTTATCAGTTATCAGTTATCAGTTATCAGTTATCAGTTATCAGTTATCAGTTATCAGTTATCAGTGGTCAGTAATCAGTTATCAGTTATGAGTTAAGTACCCAAGCAAAATTAATTAAACATATCTAACTACCTCTTGCCTTTTGCCTTTTGCCTTTTGCCTATCTTCTAGGAAATTTATTTTACACGACTACTTATCTCCTGACTCCTGACTCCTATCTCCTGACTCCTTTTTCCCTTGAATAAATATATCCTTTTTTATAAACCCTACGATGTATTATGTCAGTTTACTGATGAAAATGGTCGCTCGACTTTAAAAGATTATATTCCCATCCCCAATATCTATTCTGTCGGTCGTTTAGATAGGGACAGTGAGGGATTATTATTACTCACAGATAACGGTCAATTACAGCATCGTTTGGGTCATCGTCAATTTGCACATCCGCGCACCTATTGGGTACAAGTCGAAAGAATTCCAGACCTAAACGCTTTAGAAAAATTGCGTCAAGGTCTTCATATTCAGGATTATCGCACTCGACCAGCAATAGTTAATTTACTAGATTTTGAACCGGATTTACCCCCCAGAGAGCCACCGATTCGTTATCGAAAATCTGTCCCCACCGCTTGGTTAGAAATTACCTTAACTGAGGGAAGAAATCGTCAGGTAAGACGGATGACGGCAGCCGTTGGTTATCCGACTTTAAGATTAATTAGAACAGCCATTACTATTGACAAAAACAATAAATTATGCTTAACAGGATTACAACCCGGTCAATGGCGAGAAGTGACTGAAAAAGAGAGAAAAGCCTTGGAAAGGTTATAATTTCTGTAAGTAACCTTGATAACCAAAGTTGAATGTATAGTTTGGGACTTGATCAAATGACCCACAATTATCTATAATCGTGAATATTAAACCGAAAGACAAATATGAAAGTTAAAATTAAAAATCTTGGCATTTTAAAACAAGCAGAATTCAGTCTAGGCGACTTCACAATTATCTGTGGTGGTAATAATACAGGTAAAACTTATGCTACCTACGCTTTATTCGGTTTTTTAGACACTTGGCGAAGACTATTAACTTGGCCAACATTTGGACTCAAAGAAAAAATTAATCAACTACTTTCTGATGGTGTAATTAGTCTCGATCTACAGGAGTATGTTCAACAGTGTGAGATTATTCTTACTACAGGTTGTCAAAGATATATTCGACAAATACCTGAAGTTTTTGCTGCCAACGAGGAGAGGTTTAAAAATGTTGATTTTCAGATAGAATTAAATTTTGACAATATTCAATTTCAAAATAAGTATGAAAGGAAAATTAGTACAGCAACATGGGAAATTATCTCGATTAGCAAACCTGAAGATGAGCCTTATTTATCCATTACATTATTAACAGAAACAGAAAAAATAAATCTGCCAGTGCATTTTCTTGAGGATATCATTTACGACAGCATCCAAGATATAATTTTCTCTCAGTTTTTTCCCAGGCCATTTATTGCTAGTGCAGAAAGGACAGGAGCGGCAATTTTTCGCAAAGAGTTAAATTTTGCTCGTAATCGTTTACTGGAAGAAATTAGTAAAAATAGCAATTTTAATCCTAGAGAACTGTTATTTAATGTTTCTCAGGATTATGCGCTACCAGTCAAAAAAAATGTAGATTTTACTAGACAAATAGAAACAATTGTCAAAAAAAATAGCTTTATCGCCGAAAATCATCCCAGTATTTTAGAAGATTTTGCCGATATTATTGGTGGTCAATATATGATTACTAGCAATGATGAACTTTATTACATTCCTAAAGGAAAAAAACTTAGACTATCGATGGATGAAAGTTCTAGTGCTGTACGTTCTCTTTTAGACATTGGCTTTTATTTAAGACACGAAGCTCGAATCGGAGATTTGTTGATAGTAGATGAACCTGAATTAAATCTCCATCCAGAAAATCAACGCCGTATCGCTAAACTTTTCGCTCGACTGATCAACATTGGTATTAAAGTTTTTATCACTACTCACAGTGATTATATTATCAAAGAAATCAACACATTAATTATGCTTAACCATAATAAACCACACCTGAAACAAATTGCCGCAGAAGAAGGCTATAGACAAGAGGAATTATTATCGGCTAATCAAGTTAAAGTCTATATTGCTGAAGAAGATTCAAAGATGTTAAAAGGACAAAAAAGAAAAACTAAATTTCACACTTTAAACCCCGCTAAAATTGATCACGAAATGGGTATCGAAGCACGCAGTTTTGATACTACTATCGAAAATATGAATCGTATTCAAACGGCTATTATTTGGGGTGAGGAGTAATGTCTGATATTGCTATACTCAAAGAAATGATTAGCAAGTGTGCGATAGTAGAGTTGGAATATAAAAAAGAGTACAAACGAGATATTTATTTACTGAAACTGACAGAAAATCAAGATAACTATTCGTTTGTGATTAGTGGAATGCCTGAACCCGATCGAGTTATTGTGATCAAGCTAGATGAGTTTTTTGATGTCCGCAAAATTTTTACTGGTAGTAAAGGTGAGTGTAAGCGTGCAGATTTTATAATTATCGCTAATACCCCTACTGAAAAAGTTATCCTTTGTTTGGAAATGAAGAAAAGCGGAGATTCTAATCCATCGATAATTAAACAATTAAAAGGAGCCGAATGCTTTGTCTCCTATTGTCGTGAAATCGGACGCTTATTTTGGAATCAACCCGATTTTCTTCAGGACTATCAATATCGCTTTGTTAGTATTAAAAATATCAGTATTTCTAAAACAAGCATGAGCAGCCGTAAACTTTCTCAAAAAAGTGAGATTCACGATCAACCAGAAAAAATGTTAAAAATTTCTGCTAAAGCGAAGCACTTTCAAGAATTAATTTAGTCCTATAGCTTGACATTATGACTGATTTAATCTTGATCGAATAACGATCTTTTGCCGAGAGTGCCAAAAGAGCCTTATCGATGCTCATTTTTAAAAACTTCAAACACCTGCCGGCTGAAATATTTTAACTTATCAGCCACCTTAGGAGAGGGTTGATAATTGCCGACTAATTGCCAATTTTCCACCGTAGATAGTCGCCAAGCGGTTCCTTGATGGTTAAAAGCCTGCATTTCTAAGCCAATCAAACGCTGATGCTGATCCTCGCTATCGAGATGAAAACGAATTTGTACCAGAATACTGCGCCCTTGAATTCTGGGACTCCAACCGGGAAAATGGAAAGCGATATCGATCGAGTCGGGGTCCGTTAACTCCCTTGTGTGGGGATCATTGCGCCAAGGTTTCAGATCTGCCTTTGCATCGGGGAATTGTTGCTTAAACAGGTTGACGAGTGTGGCGATCTTCGCCGTTAATTCTAATCCTTTTGCCTGTTCCGACGCATTCATGCTCACCTCTGATAATTGCTTATAAAGTAACTATTTATACAGTTTAGCCCTGCTTTTTGCGACTATTGGAACAATTATAACGATATTTTCTCGATCGAGTCGAAAATGCCGCACCTGTCAATCAAGATAGCCGCTGCCAAAAAGACAAAATCAAAACTAAACTAGAAAATAGGATAATCGACAGGAACAGTATTTTCTATGAATCCCCAAGAGTCTCTATTACAATCGATCGAAAAATTAGGCTATCGGGTTACGGTGGGTGATGTGGCGGCAAAATCGGGTTTAGAGATTAACGCTGCACAACAGGGATTATTAGCTTTAGCTGCGGAAGCGGGGGGACATTTACAGGTAGCAGACACGGGGGAGATTATCTATCTTTTCCCCGAAAATTTTCGCTCGATTCTCCTGAATAAATATTGGCAATTGCAGTTAAAAGCTTTCGCCAGTAAAATCTGGAAAGTAGTTTTTTATGTTATTCGCATTTCCTTTGGCATTGTCTTAATTATTTCGATTTTAATCCTCTTGTTTGCTATTCTGGCGATCCTGATAGCCTCAATGTTTAAAGATAGTGACTCGGATAATAATTCTGGAAACAACAACATTAATGTTAACTTCTTTCCCACGGACTTTTTCTGGATTTTTTATCCCGATTTTGGTAATAACTACTACGAAAGAAGAGATAGGGAAGTTAAGGCAGAAAAACCCCCTAGTAAGATGAATTTTCTCGAGGCAGTTTTTTCTTTTCTTTTTGGCGATGGTGATCCTAATTTCAATTTAGAGGAGAGACGCTGGCAAACTATCGGTAAAGTAATTCAAAATAATCGTGGCTCGATTGTCGCTCCACAAATTGCCCCCTATCTCGATAGTATTACCCCCAGTCATGAGGAGACAGAAGACTATATACTCCCAGTTTTAACCCGCTTTAATGGATTGCCGCAAGTGTCCGATCGAGGCGATATTATCTATTATTTTCCCGATCTACAGGTGACAACCAAAGAGAGAAAATTACAAGCAGTTTCGCCCTATCTAAAGGAAAAACGCTGGAAGTTTAGCGAAGCGGATAGCGGTCAAATTATCCTAGCTTTAGGTTTAGGGGCGGTTAACTTTATCCTCGCTTTAGTTTTAGGATCTTTGCTCAACAGTGATAGTGTCGATTTGAGCGGTTCTCTGGGGTCGATAGTCACAGGTATCTACGGTTTTCTCCTCAGTTATGCTGGTGCTTTTTTGGGGATTCCCCTCGGTCGTTATTTCTTTTTACAGTGGAGAAATGAGCGGGTTAATCAACGCAATCAACAGCGAGAAAAAAGAGCAGATTTATTAGCACAAAATAATCCTGAATTAGAGCAAAAACTGGCCTACTCTCGTAAATTTGCTGACCAAAAAGTGATTACAGATGCTGATATTAGTTATTCTACCGATCAAGACTATCTCGAACAAGAGATCGAGCGCTCGGATAAAATCGATCGAGAATGGCAAAAACGCTTAGAATCGCCCGATTCCTGACTCCTGACTTGAAAGAGGGTGATGGGGAAATGGGGAAATGGGGAAATGGGGAAATGGGGGAATTATGAATTGGGAAATGGGGGAGTGGGGGAGTGGGGAGATAGGAGAATTTCAACTAATACCCCAAAACCCTAAAACCCCAACTCCCTAAAACCCCAACTCTCAACTCCTGCCTCCTGCCTCCTGAATCCTGACGACCGACTCCTAACCCCACCAACAAACTTTTTGCCGCAAACCCTAACTTAAACGATCGAGAGTGCGATACTGAATTGCTTCGGCAACGTGGGAACTTTTCAGCATTTCACTATCTCCTAAATCGGCAATGGTGCGGGCAACTTTGAGAATGCGATCCATTGCTCGGGCCGATAAACCCAATTTTCGGATTGCCCCTTCTAAAATATGGCGACTGCTCTGATCAAGAGCGCAAAAACGCCGCAAATGCTCGGAATTCATCTCCGCATTAGAGCGAATCCCCGTATCTTGAAAGCGATCGCTGGCCTTTTGTCGGGCCCCTTCTACTCGTTGCCGCACCTGCTCAGAAGCTTCTCCCCGACTCTCTTGGGTCATTTCTTCCGGTTTCAGGCGATTTACCGTCACTTGTAGGTCAATACGGTCTAAAAGCGGCCCCGATAATTTCGCCCAATATTGTTCCCGTTGTCGCGGTGAACAGCTGCAGGGTTGCACCGAATCGCCGTAATAACCACAGGGACAGGGATTGGTACTCGCCACCAGGGTAAAACGGGCCGGAAAAGCGACGGAAAGACGAGTGCGAGAAATGCTCACATAACCATCCTCTAGGGGTTGTCGGAGATATTCCAAGACACTGCGCTTAAATTCCGTTAATTCGTCCAAAAATAAAATACCACGGTGAGAAAGGGAGATTTCCCCCGGTCGGGGATAAGTGCCACCTCCCACCAGCGCCGCTCCGGAAGCGGAGTGATGGGGACTGCGAAAAGGACGCTCGCGCACCAGAGAACCTCGATCCTTCAGTAATCCGGCGACGGAATGAATCTGGGAGACTTCTAGGGATTCGGCAAAGGTCAGCTGGGGCAGAATACCGGGTAAACGTCGCGCTAACATGGTTTTACCGCTGCCCGGTGGCCCGACAAAAATTAGGTTATGACCTCCAGCTGCGGCAATTTCCAGGGCCCGACGGCCAATGGCTTGGCCTTTGACATCCTTGAGATCGGGGAGATTTACCTGCGATCGCCCAAATTCCTCGGCAGCGTTAAAAGTCATCGGTGAATAGCGATCGGGTTCATTTAAGAAATTTACCACTTCCGATAGATGACGAAACCCATACACTTGTACGCCTTTAACTACGGCCGCTTCTTTGGCATTATCGGCGGGAACCACTAAACCCTTGATCCCCATTTTTTCGGCGGCGGCAGCAATGGGTAAAACCCCCGCCACGGCACGCAAACTACCATCGAGGGATAATTCGCCTAAAAAGAGAAAATCCCCCAATAAATCGGCTTCTACCTGTTCGGAAGCCCCTAAAATGCCGATACTAATCGGTAAATCATAAATCGGCCCCTCTTTGCGGATATCGGCGGGACTTAAATTGATGACAATTTTGCGGATGGGAAAGGCAAATCCAGCATTTTTTAGGGAAGCTTTTACCCTTTCTTTCGACTCCTGCACGGCGGTATCGGGTAAACCCACCACGGCAATTCCGGGTAATCCCCCCGATACATCCACTTCTACCCCGATTTTAATGGCATCGATGCCGATAATTGCCGCACTCCAAACCCTTGCTAACATTTTGGCTCAAGTAAAAATAAAGTGAGTTCTTAGGAAAATGAAACAGGATGTTCGGCTAGTTTTCCGCATAAAAATGATTTTATCTGGGAATTTACCCTGAAAATCAGCCTATTTCTCGGGATAACCTAGCCAGAAAAGCTGAGAGCTTAATGGTATAGTTGAAAAAAAAAGTAATCTGTCTATGAGTGAGACTATTTTTAGCAAAATTATCCGCAAAGAAATTCCTGCCTCGATCGTTTATGAAGATGATCTGGTTCTCGCTTTTCGAGATGTTAATCCCCAAGCACCCACCCATATCCTCATTATCCCCAAAAAACCGATTCCGAAACTAGAGGAAGCCAGTGACAGCGATCGAGATCTATTGGGACATTTGTTACTAACTGTTAAAAAAGTGGCCGCCGAAGCTAAATTAAGTCAAGGTTATCGAGTAGTGATCAATAATGGGGAACATGGGGGTCAAACCGTCGATCATCTTCATGTCCATCTTTTAGGCGATCGCATAATGGCTTGGCCTCCGGGTTAAATACCCCTTATTTTCCCGCATTTTTGGGCAATTATAGGGCTAGAAGCTTTCTTTTCCGAGTCGGTCTTCTCGATGTTAAACCCATGAATAGGTCTATTTCTGCGATCGCATTGTCCAGCACCCTGCTGTTATTTCCCTTCACCCCTACGACTCTCGCTCAATCGGAATGCTTTCTCCAAAGAGCAGATGGACAACACATAGACCTTAGCCGTCTCTGTGGCAGTTCATCTAGAAATAGGAAAAATTCCCCGCAAGTTTATCAGCTACCGATTCAACGCCGGGTTAACGGCATTCCCACGGTGATGGTGGTTTTTAATAACCGTCACTATTATGAAATGCTTTTTGATACAGGTGCTAGTGGCATCGTCCTCACCGATGCCATGGCGAAAGCGATGAAAGTCAAACGGGAAAAGGAAGTAGTCGCTCATACCGCCGGCGGTGTCGTTACTGTTTATCTTGGTCGCATTAATTCTGTTAAAGTTGGCGAGGTGGCTTTATCTAATCAGATTGTTGGTATTTCTCCCCAAATGGAAGGATTAGGACTCTTAGGACAAACCTTTTTTGGTTCCTATGATGTCACGATCAAAAAAGATGTGATTGAATTACGTCATCGTTGATAAGTAGCTGGTTATAATTAAACTAAAAATGGATTTTAGGTTCGATCCCCCCTGCCCCCCTTGATAAGGGGGGTGCCGATAGGCGGGGGGATCTGAAAACTTTTAACACCTACCTACTTAGTCTGACGGGAATGTGATAATTTTTGCTTATGTAAGGTTAAATGCTTACTGGGCAAGACTTTTAGGACTATTTTGAAAGAAGAAACTATCAGTATAGACCTCGTTTACACACAGAAACCAGAAGAGCCAAATGCTCGCTTTTCTGATTCTAATCTAAAGTTCCTCGCTGTATTTGTTCCCGTTCGATCGCTTCAAATAAAGCCCGGAAGTTGCCTTCTCCAAAACCTCTAGCGGCATGACGTCGCTCGATTAATTCAAAAAAGAAAGTTGGCTGAGAAAAAATTGGTTTAGTGAAAATTTGCAGTAAAGTTGGCTTTTCCTGGAGGGAATGACTATTTTGTTCAAAGTCAATGAGAATTTCATTTTTTTTAATTTCTGACCATTCCCAATCAGCAATATTAAAATCTTTTTTTTGATAGTTAATTTGTCGATAATAACTGTCGGGAACTGATAAAAATTCTACCTTTTTTTCTCTTAATTTTTGAGTTAAGTTTACAATGTTTTCTGTTTTTAAAGCAATGTGTTGAATACCAGATTTTTGATTAATATCTAAAAATTCTTGAATTTGAGAACTGTTACTATCTGGCTCATTAATTGGTAACTTTAATTCGGTTTCAGGGTGAACAAGTACCTGCGAATAAAGACCAGAACGCTCCGTTTTAATAGTAAAAACTTGCCGTTTTTTAAAGCCTAAATTTTCCTCATACCAATTGGATGTTAACTCTAAATTCCCCTGAAACACATTTAAAACTAAATGATCAATTGCCAGAATATCCTGATTATATTGTTCCTTACTATCATACTCAATCAGATTAGGATCGGCTAAAATTGGCGTGATTCCCTGTCTTTCAATTAATGTATGTTTGAGATTAGCAATGCTAGAGATTTGACAGCTTTTTATCTTACCCCTAGCCAAAACAGTTTCCTGAATAAAAATATCCAGTTTAATTCTCCTAGCTAAAGCGTCTAAATCCTCCACTTGAAAAGCCACATCCGCCACCCCTTCAGGATATTTACTTAAAAATTCCGCCACGGGACTAAGGGAATTTAAGGGAGAAGATAAGATAAAAATAATCTGTTTATTTTTATCTTTTTGGATGCCATTGCCAACTATTTCCGTGTGCGTGTGGAGATTAACTAAACTTGCGATCGCCTGAAAATCCATCACCCGCACAAACCAATCTCGCCATTTTTTGGCCGATTCTACATAAAAATGAATATGATCAATAAACATAGATAAAGTCAAAAAAGTGGTTGAGTGTTAGGAATTATGAATTATGAAATGGGGAAATGGGGAAATGGGGAAATGGGGAAATGGGGAAATGGGGAAATGGGGAAATGGGGAAATGGGGAAATGGGGAAATGGGGAAATGGGGAAATGGGGAAATGGGGAAATGGGGGAGTGAGGAGATAGGGTAATTTCAACTAATACCCCAAAACCCCAACTCCCTACAACCCCAACTCTCAACTCCTGACTCCTGAGGACTAAAAAAAGAGATGACTATCGGGTTGAATATTAATTTCCATGGGGACGGCTTGGGGTTCAGCATTCATGGCAAAATAGATAGCATCGGCGGCGGTTTGAGCGGTTAACATTTTAGTGCGATCAACTTTTAAGCTCACCTGATCCCAAAAAGGAGTATCGACACCACCAAAATAGAATAAAGTCATTTTAATACCATAGCGTTTTAACTCATCGGCCAAACATTTACTAAAACCCACCACCCCGTACTTAGAAGCACAATAAGCGGCAGCCATAGCCATAGAATGCTTACCCAAAATTCCCACCACATTACAGATATGACCAGCTTTATTTTCCTTCATCACATTAGCCGCAGCCTGACAGGTATAAAAACTCCCCTTGAGATTGAGGTCGAGCATTTTATCTAAATCTTCCGGCGTGATTTTATTATATTGTTTCATCACACCGGCTCCGGCCGCATTAACCAACACATCCAACCGGCCGTAATGGGAGACAATTTTTGCCATCAAAGTTTCCACCTGAGTCGGATTGGTGATATCCGTCGGTACAATTAAAGAAGGACAAGACAACTCACCAGCTAAATTAGATAAATTATCGGCATTTCTCGCCGCTAATACGAGTTTATGACCATTAACAGCTAGTTTACCCGCTAAAGTGGCACCGATACCCCCCGTAGCACCGACAATCAGGACAACTTTTTCGCTCATAATTATTTATAAATTTTTACAAATCTTATTGTAAACTGTTCCAACTGGAAAATCATCGCTAGTCCCAACCCCTTGATTAATGGTTAACCAACTTCTGATAGGATCAACCGTGACAATGTAAAGAAATTTTTGTCACTAACCCCGCCCTAAAAGGGACGGAGCTTGCCTAAACCAATTTAGGCGACGCAAGTAGAGACTACCGCATCGAGACACAATCTGGTACAGACCTCCGAATACTTCCCTAGTTCG
>NZ_SFBV01000009.1:0-6598 GCF_007095585.1 Microcystis sp. M_OC_Ca_00000000_C217Col | reverse complement strand
AACTCGAATACTCGTTACTGTCAAAGTTGCGGCTCTCAATTGTTGTTAAATGGTAAATATAGGGTGAGTCGGTTATTGAGTGATACGACCGGTTTTGGGGTTGTTTATGAGGCTTTTGAGGGTTTTACAGCCAAAATACTCAAGGTATTACAAGAAAAATGGAACAATGAACCGAAAGCAGTGGAATTATTTAAACGGGAATATGACGTTTTATTAGAGTTGAGTCGTCAAAATGTCACCGGTGTTCCTCGCGCAGATGCCTATTTTCAATATTCCACGAGGGAAGGGAAAATATTACACTGTTTAGTTATGGAAAAAGTGGAGGGGATTAATTTAGAACAGTGGCTAAAGCAGTATGATATTTTAAGTCAAAAACGAGCCTTAAAATGGCTGAGAGAAATTACTTTAATTCTCGATAAAATTCATCAACAGAATTGGCTGCATCGAGATATTAAACCTCCTAATATCATGTTGCGTAATAGTGGCGAGTTGGTGTTAATTGATTTTGGCACAGCAAGGGAAGAAACCCAAACCTATCATCAAAAGGTCAAAGGTCAACAAGTAACAGGTATTACCTCAGCCGGATATACACCCAATGAACAACAACATGGCCAAGCAGTGATTCAATCAGATTTTCATGCTTTAGGACGAACTTTTGTGCATTTATTAACTGGAAAACATCCCTTAGAAATTTATGATGCGTATAATGATGTTTTACCTTGGCGAGAAGAAACGGAAAATATTCACCCGTTATTGTTGGATTTTATTGATGAGTTAATGGGGAGATTACCCAAGAATAGACCGGCTAATACTAGGGTTATTTTACAACGTTTAGATGAGATTGAACGGCAGTTAAATTTACCTCCTAAGATTAATTCTTCGGTTTCCCCCTTAGATAAAACCCTTACTGGTCATTCCTGCTGGGTTCAGTCAGTGGTATATAGTCCCGATGGCCGCTATTTAGCTAGTGGGGGTGGTGACAATACTATCAAAATTTGGGAGATAGCAACGGGAAGAGAATTGTGTACCTTTGCTGGTCATTCTGACTGGGTTAGGTCAGTAGTATATAGTCCCGATGGCCGCTATTTAGCTAGTGCGAGTAGTGACAAAACTATCAAAATTTGGCAGGTAGCAACGGGAAAACAATTGCGTACCCTTACTGGTCATTCTCGCGGGGTTAGGTCAGTGGTATATAGTCCCGATGGCCGCTATTTAGCTAGTGGGAGTGTTGACAATACTATCAAAATTTGGCAGGTAGCAACGGGAAGAGAATTGCGTACCCTTACCGGTCATTCTGAGATGGACAAAACTATCAAAATTTGGGAGGTAGCAACGGGAAAACAATTGCGTACTCTTAACGGTCATTCTTACCGGGTTAACTCAGTAGTATATAGTCCCGATGGTCGCTATTTAGCTAGTGGGAGTAGTGACAAAACTATCAAAATTTGGGAGGTAGCGACCGGAAAAGAATTGCGTACCCTTACTGGTCATTCTTACTGGGTTTATTCAGTGATATATAGTGACAAAACTATCAAAATTTGGGAGGTAGCAACGGGAAAACAATTGCGTACTCTTAACGGTCATTCTTACCGGGTTAACTCAGTAGTATATAGTCCCGATGGTCGCTATTTAGCTAGTGGAAGTGGTGACAAAACTATCAAAATTTGGCGGGTGGGACAGTAAACTTGTGTTGGGGGTGACAGCAATAATTTTTGTCTATCAAAAATGAGCGACACTTGCGGGAAACTGCACCGATGTCTTTAAAAATATTGGGTTTTGGCTCAAATTCTTGAATCGAGCAGTTTTCTTCTAAGTATTAAAGCGCTCAACCCAACCAAAAAGCTAGAGGGGATCGTATCTACATCAACAAACTATAATCTACATGAAAGAAATGTCCTAATAATTTCGCCTGTTCTTGGGTAATTGACCCTTTTCCTTCAATTAAACTAGAGGCAATTTTGTCAGAGCCAAGGATTCTGGCTATGTCTTTCTTATTAACGCCTTGCTGTTCCATCAAAAACAATAACATAGAATGAGGTGTGGTTGATTCTTGTAGATAAAAGCTTTTTTCAAAATTCCCAATTAAAAAAATTAGAAGCTCATAAAGTTCATCTTCTTCGGGAGTTCGCTGCTGACTGTGCATTAATTCTTCCACAATAGCCAAAGCTTTTTCATTTTCTGCCTCTGTTTTAATAACTTTAGGTAAATGGCGAGCTAGTAATTCTTTGTATTTTTCTGGATTAAAAGTAAGGGTCATCGGTGTCAAGGAGATACATTTCAGGATTCGGATGCTTCCTCGGCTAAAGGTTTTAGAGACTGGCGGTACTCTTGACCAAACTGCATTGCCTCTTCGTAAGCCGGATCGTCAGCAAAAGTGCCGACAATTTTTTCCCACCAGGGAGTTTCGCTGACAGTAGGTAGCAAACGCTTAAGCAGTGCTACTTCAGCTTCTAAAGTTGCTAGTCTTATCTCTAGATCAGTGCTTAACATGGTTGATATATCCTCCCATTCTGCTCTTGCTCAAAGGTTAGCTCTAAAACAAAATTTGTTTCAACGCCAGAAGCCATAGGATGAACTGATGAAACGTTTTCCATCGGTAATTCAGTTGCTTGTCATCGTCAGTTATTGACACTCCCGTCCGCTACTTTATAGTTAGTTCCTATATTAACTGGTTAAACCGTGTTTTAGGGCAAAACGTACCAATTCCGTGCGACTATTAGTACCAGTCTTGCTAAATAAGCGACTGACGTATTTTTCTACGTTTCTGACGCTGGTTTCTAGACGACTGGCGATTTCTTTATTCATCAATCCCTCCGCTACTAAATCTAAAACACTTTGTTCCCGGGGGGTAAGATCAACTTTAATCGGGGGGGGAGTGGTAGTAAAAGTGTTCTGTTGTCCCACCTGCTGTTTTAATTCCCGGATATCTCGGGCAATTTCTTCTAATCTAGCGTTTTCGCTGGTGGCTTGCAGGGATTGACGACGGCGCTCGATTAAAGACTTGATTAATGCTTCTAATTCTTCGGGATCGAAAGGTTTGGATAGATAAGCATCACAACCGGCATTATAACCCTGAATGCGATCGCTCGTCATCCCCCTAGCAGTGAGAAAAACCACGGGAATTGTCTGAAAACGAGCATCTTCGCGCAATTTCTTGAGAAACTGATAGCCATCCACCTGCGGCATCATAATATCGGAGATGACTAATTCCGGAATTTCTTGATTGAGTAAATCCCAGGCTTCGTTAGCATTACTAGCAGTTCTTACCTCGAATTCATCCCCGTACTGTAGATATGCTTGCACAGATTCACGAACCCCCGGTTCGTCATCCACTAACAAAACTTTCGCAGGTGTGTCCATCAATTTCTCGCAGCGATCGAATATTGTCCGAATCCTATCTTATCAGCTATCAGGAGCCGGTCGTCAGTAGTCAGGAGATAGGAGTCAGTAGTCAGGAGATAGGAGTCAGGAGATTCCCACACCCCACACCCGACACCCGACACCCCACACCCCACTCCCCAGATCATCCTCAAGATAGTGACGGTGAGTTAAACTAGCAGATAGAACTAAAAAGTTACAAAAATCACACAATGATTTTACAATCCTTTCACCATTCTTAACAAATCCCGTGACCATTCTCTGCTGGCTTGATCGCATTAGTGCTTCTGATCGCCCCCTGGTGGGGGAAAAAGCTTTTATTGCCAGTGAATTACATCAGCGAGGATACCCAATTATCAGGGGATTTGCCATTTTTAACCGCATTTTTGCGGAATTTTTGGAAACTATCGACCATGGTGACTCGTTTCTGACGGATTTTCCCCAATCTTCCCTCTATTTAGACGTAGATAACGCCAAAGCTCTGCAATTAGTTGCGCGCGAGAGTCGGCGCGCCGTTTTACAAGCGCAAATTCCTCCTCTCTGGTTAGAAGAACTAGAGGCGGCCGTGGCACAATTATCCATGGATACCCTAGTATGGCGCTTTTCCCTACCAGCTAATCTGGCTCGGCGAACGCTCGGTTTATTTTCCGCCCCAATCAGTGGAATTAAAGCAGATAATCTAGAAAATGCCCTAAAACAAGCTTGGGCGGAGTTATTCACCGCCAGAAGTCTATTTTATTGGCGAAAAATGGGAATTGGTTTAGAAAACATTCAATTATCTTTACTGGTACAAGCGTTATTACCGGCCAATTGTGCGGGAAATGTGTTGATTAATGAGGATAACTGGGAAATTCAGGCGGTTTGGGGATTAGGACACAGTTTAGTTAATGGAGAAGTGGCACCGGATACCTATATTATCGATCGCTCTGGTCAATTACGCAGTCGGCAATTAGGCAATAAATCCCGCGCTTATTATCTCAATAGTGACAGTAATCTGCTCGCGCCACAATTATTAGCACCCAGTTTACAGGAAAGCTACTGTTTAGATAATTTCGCCCTCGATCGCCTTTGTCAACTGGTTCAATCTCTACTGGCGGAAAAACCCAGCTTAACCAGCATAGAATGGCTGATGATGCTAGATGGTCAAATTTATATTCTCAACTGTCACAGTCAGGAAATCACCCCCACTACCTCCCATTATCCCTTAAGAGGATTAGGGGCATCCCCAGGGTTGGCATCGGGAGTGGCAAAAGTGATCAGCAATTTCGACTCCCCAGAGGCAAATTTTCAGGATTGCATTTTGGTTACTACTAATTTACCTCCGAAAAAACTGCCCCATTTACGCCAAATTCGAGCAATGATCACGGAACAGGGGGGATTAACTAGCCATGGAGCCATCTTAGCCCGGGAATTAGCCATTCCTGCCATTGTCGGGGTGAAAAATGCCACAGAAATTATCCGCTCAGGCGAGATAATTTTAGTAGATGGTACGAGGGGAATTATTTCTCTAGCATCTCAGGAACAGATTTCCTTACCCCCTCCACTCCCCAGAGAAACCGACGGGACGGCAATTGCTACCCGTTTGATGGTTAATCTCAGTCAAACTGAAAGTATTGCCAGAATCCAAGAACTGCCTATTGATGGGATCGGTTTATTGCGCTCAGAATGGATGATTTTAGACTTACTTTCTCAGCGTAATCTAGAAGAATGGTTAACGCCAGAGCATCAAGAAGCATTGATCGAGAGATTAAGTGATTTAATCGCACAATTTGCCCTTAGTATCCAACCTAAGCCTTTATTTTACCGTTCTTTTGATGCTCAACATTCGGCTCAAGACAGTCGGGGAACCCATGGTTATATATTAGATCCGACTCTATTTGATCTAGAATTGCAAGCTTTACGACGGGTACAAACCACCGGCGCCACCAATATTAATTTACTGCTTCCCTTTGTCCGCGGGGTTGAGGAATTTATTTTCTGCCGGCAACGGGTACAATCGGCTTTACTCACTCAAGTCCCTTCTTTCCAATTGGGGATAATGGTGGAAGTACCGGGGGTAATCTTTCAATTGAGGGATTATGTGCAAGCAGGGGTACAGTTAATCGCTATTGGTACTAATGATTTAACTCAATTACTTTTAGGTAGCGATCGAGAACATTTCTCAGAATATTTTAATGCCCGTCATCCCGCAGTCAGGGCAGCTTTAAAACAAATTATCACTCAAGCAAAAGTTTTACAGATTCCCTGTTCCGTTTGCGGCATGGCTATCGTCCAGTATCCTGAAATTATCGATGATCTGATTGCTTGGGGCGTGACTTCTCTTTCGGTGGATACAGAAGCAGTTTTAGCCACTAGAGAGGCAATTGTTCGCGCCGAAAGAAGATTTTTATTGGAAAATAGCAGATAACCTCGGCAAAAGGAGCGTTAGGGGTTGGCTGTTGGGGAAGATGTTAGGTAGGGTTTGCGGCAAAAAGTTTGTTGGTGGGGTTAGGAGTCGGTAGCTGGTCGTCGGGAGATAGGGATTTAGGGGTTTAGGGAAATTTCAGCCAAATGCCCCACTACCCCACTTCCCCACTTCCCCACTTCCCCACTTCCCCACCACCTCACTACCCCATTTCCCCATTTCCCCACTCCCCACTTCATAAGCCATACTTTGTGCTTTTTGTCAAAAAAACTTTTTTTTTGCAATAAAACTACACAAAAAAAAGATCATCGTTGTGGGTGAAATTGACTCATTTACCTGTCTTAATTGGGATTACCTTCTAGGTGTGGCAAGGGTTTCAACCGTTGCTGCCCAAAAAAGCATAAAATACCCCATTATGAAATTCTATCAAATCGCTGTAACCGGCATAACATCGTTGTTAAATAAAAATCTTTCTCAATTAATTCTTAAGAATTTGTAAATATTGCGAAATGTTAATTTAAATATTCTCAAGTTATTGGAGTCAATAAATAATTTTTGCTTATCTTTGTCGGAAAATAGAACTTCTGCAAAAATCCAACATCTACCATTGGGTTAGGAGTCTCCGAGTCAGGAGTCAGGAGTCACAAGTCAGGAGTCAGGAGATTATTTTATTTATTCTCCCCACACCCCACACCCTACACCCTACACCCGTTACAGTAGAGCAGGAAGTCGCCTTCCCACCCCCTGCTTCAAAACCGGACTTACGACTTTCGCCGTATCCGGCTCCTGAGTAACTAGGCTACTGTCATTAGTAGA
>NZ_SFBV01000089.1:0-26093 GCF_007095585.1 Microcystis sp. M_OC_Ca_00000000_C217Col | reverse complement strand
GGTTTGTCTTTAATCACCATGACATCAGGATAAGTATAAAAGCGATATCTTGGCATCCATAACCGTACATCACTCATAAAAGCCCAATAATCTTGATTGTTAATCTTAGTCGGAAAATTTTTATAAAAATTACCAGCAATCAGATTATGATTGATTGTTGCTCCCGTCATAGGAATAATATCTCCATCTAGATATTCATTTTTGTATTCTGCTGTTTCTTCTAGCTGACAGTATTCTTCAGGTGTGTAATAGCGTTTTTCGATTTGAACTTGCATACTAACCTCCCTTATCTTGGTTAAATTGCCATTCAATAGCAACTTTAATATTAGCTTGTGCTGAATCTTTTGTCAGCAAAGGAATCACCGTTTTACCCTCAACTTGTAACCCAAATTCTAAAGTAACTTTACTGGGTGGATTGGATCGGGAAATCATGATAAGCTCATCTAAAAATATAGCAAATTATACAGACATCTAAGACAAGTAATAGAGTGTAGGCAAGGCACATGAGCCTTTCTTGTCTGAATCTGGCTGCTAATCTAAGAATAAGCGGTTTAAATGCGTCTTAGCTTATTAGCATTTCTTGTCTAATTCCCTGTTTCCGCCGAAAAGCGATCGCTAGTTGTCCAATTTAACTTGACTCGAGTGTATAACAGCCATTTCCCCACACAGATCCCTAGAGAGCGTTTCTCATAAAGATGAAGTATAAGCTAATTCGCTATCGACGATCGACTCCCACCTGAGCATTAAGATAACTGTTATCAGAACGTAGGTTGGGCTTCGGCCGTGAGCTTTTGCCGAACGGTTGAAGCATGAAACCCAACGCCAGATCATGTTGCGCTACCGCTAACCCATCCTACAAATAATTGTGCCTCCCTACTTATCAGTAATTATGGGAAAATAAATCCCCATACCTTATTTCCTCGTGGCACAATAGAGACAAAGTATAAAAAACTTAACAATAAGGAGGGGTTCGATGGTTGCTACACCAGTCAAAACAAAACGTCTTACCGTGCAGGTGGCCAATCTCACCGCAGACATCACCGCTATTCGTTCCCTCGATTGGGATCGCGATCGCTTCGATATTGAATTCGGATTACAAAACGGGACGACTTATAACTCCTATCTGATTCGTGGGGAAAAAATCGCCCTTGTGGATACCTCTCACGAAAAATTCCGTCAACTATATTTTGATAGTCTCAACGGATTAATTAACCCGCAAGAAATCGATTATTTAATTATCAGTCATACCGAACCCGATCACAGTGGGTTAGTCAGAGATATATTGGAACTCGCTCCCAATATTACCGTCGTTGGTTCGAAAGTAGCAATTCAGTTTTTAGAGAATTTAGTTCATCATCCTTTTCAGCGTCAACTGGTCAAAAATGGTGATCAGTTAGACCTAGGCAATGGTCACATTCTCGAATTTGTTAACGCTCCTAATTTACACTGGCCCGATACTATTTTTACCTACGATCACGGTTCGGGAATTTTATTTACCTGTGATGCCTTCGGAATGCACTACTGTTCCGATGATCTCTACGATGAGCAGTTAAGTGCTATTGAACCAGATTATCGCTTCTATTATGAATGTTTAATGGCTCCTAATGCTCGTTCCGTACTAGCGGCGATGAAACGGATGGAACCCCTAGGTAATATTAATCTCGTGGCTAATGGTCATGGACCGTTATTAAAACATAATGTTACTGAATTATTGACCCATTATCGTGATTGGAGTCAGGCACAAACTAAGGCAGAAAAAACCGTCGCTGTCTTCTATATTTCCGATTATGGTTATAGCGATCGCCTCTGTCAATCGATTGCTAAAGGTATTACTAAAACTGGTTTGGCTGTAGAAACTTTAGACCTGAAATCCGCCGATCCCCAAGAGGTAAAAGAATTAGCTTCTTCTGCGGTGGGAATCGTCATCGGTACTCCCCCCGTTTCTGGTATTAATGCCCAAGAAATTACGGTTAATTTAGGCACAATTCTCGCCTCGGTTAACCCCAAACAATATATCGGAATGTTTGAATCTCAAGGGGGTGATGATGAATCAATTTTACCTCTATTTAATAAGTTTCGTGAAGTTGGTTTAACCAAAGCTTTTGATCCCATTCGTAGCACAGAAACTCCTAACGAGAGTCTCTATCAACGCTGTGAAGAAGCGGGTACAGACATGGGACAACTATTAACCCAAGAGGTAAAAGTTAAACAAAGAAAATCCCTCGATACTGACCTCGATAAAGCCATCGGACGGATTAGCGGTGGTTTATATATTATTACCACCAAGAAAGGAGACAGAAGCGGGGCAATGGTCGCTTCTTGGGTGACGCAAGCAAGTTTTGATCCTCCCGGTTTTACCGTTGCTGTGGCTAAAGATCGGGCGATCGAGTCTTTAATGCAAGTGGGGGATCAATTCATTTTAAACATTCTGGAAGAAGGCAATTATCAAACCCTGATGAAACACTTTTTAAAACGTTTCGGACCTGGGGAAGATCGTTTTGCAGGAGTCAATACTCGCACCGCTAATAATGGTTCCCCAATTTTAGCCGATGCTCTCGCTTATTTAGAATGTGAGGTAGTTAGTCGCATGGAATGTGCTGACCACTGGATTGTTTACAATAAAGTTGCCGATGGTCGCGTTTCTAAACCTGATAGTTTAACGGCCGTTCACCATCGCAAAGTCGGTAATTATTATTAGGATTTTTGCTTGATTTGACTGGTTGAGAAAATACAGATCAAGATGCTTGCTCTCAGCTTTTGAGATGGTTTAACCTCTCAACCAGTTAGTCATACTAAATCCGTTGAGTATAGGCTACATATCAGGACGGGCAAAAGGCAATAGGCAATAGGCAAAAGGAGCAATAGATAATCAGTTTTTAATAACCAGATTTAGTAGCACATCTGATCACTGACAACTTACCCACTGATAACTGATCACTGTTCCTATGGACTAATACCCGCAGATTTAAGGGCCTTGTCCATTAAAATTACATGGGTACTGCTTTCCTGTCCCTCATTGTCAGCACGACGCTGAATATAACTGCCATCGGATTGTAATTCCCATGCTTGTCGGTTATCTGACAACATAATGCCGAGAATTTCTTCTAGTTCCTTGGCGATCGCTGGTTCATCGATAGGTGTCACTGCTTCCACGCGACGAGTCAGGTTCCGCGTCATCCAATCGGCGCTACCAATATAAACCTCCTCCTGACCACCATTGTAGAAGTAAAAAATGCGGGAATGTTCCAAAAAGCGGCCGATAATGCTAATTACTCGGATATTTTCGCTTATTTCTGGCAATCCGGGTCGTAAACAACAGATGCCGCGAATAATTAAGTCAATCTGCACACCAGCACGAGAAGCGGCGTATAAAGCTTCTATAATCGGTTTATCGACAAGAGCGTTCATTTTTGCGACAATGCGCCCCGTACCGCCATTTTTACAGTTTTTGGCCTCGCGATCGATCATTGCTAACATCCGTTTTCGCAAACTCACTGGAGCAATTAAAAGTTTGCGATAGGATTGCTGACGGGAGTATCCAGTCAGAAAGTTAAATAAATCGGTGATATCTGCCCCCAAATCCTCGCGACAGCTAAGTAAACCCAAATCAGTGTATAATTTAGCTGTTTTTGGGTTATAATTGCCCGTGCCAATATGGAAATAACGACGGATTTTATCCCCTTCTTTTCTGACCACGAGAACCACTTTTGTGTGGGTTTTTAGACCAACTAAGCCATAAACAACGTGAACTCCGGCTTGTTCGAGCTTTTTCGCCCAACTAATGTTATTTTCCTCATCAAAGCGTGCTTTTAGTTCCACTAACGCCGCTACCTGTTTACCATTTTCCGCCGCTGCAATCAGGGAATTGACAATCGGGGAATCTCCGGAAGTACGATACAAAGTCATTTTAATCGCTAAAACATGGGCATCATGGGCCGCCTGGGCGATAAACTGTTGTACTGAGGCACTAAAGGAATGGTAGGGGTGATGAACGAGAATATCGTTATTGCGAATTAAAGTAAAAATATCTTCGCCATCCTGTTCTAGGATCCCGTCTTCGTTACCGTCAACTATTTCTCGCAATCCCTGTAAAACCGGTGGGGTGACAGGATTCCACGGCGGATCTTTCAGTTCGGGACAGGGTAAGGACAGAAAATAAAATAAATCTTTGTGTCCTAGCAGTCCATCCACATCGTAAACATCGATCTCCTCAAGTCCCAGATCGCGCATGATCCGGTCTTTAATATTGCTAGGAGTAGAACTGTGAATTTCCAGACGTACTGCCGATTTACCGATGCGGCGCTTGCGTACTTCTTCCTCGATCGCTAATAATAAATCATCGGCCTCATCTTCTTCGACGGAGATGTCAGCATTGCGCGTCACCCGAAAAGGATAACATTCTTGAATGATCATGCCGGGGAAAAGTGCCTCTAAATTGTGCATTACCACCTGTTCAAGGGGTACTCCCGTCCAAATCGAAGCTTTTCCGTCTTGGTGGCGTAATTCTTTTGATAATGCCAGAAAACGGGGGAAAACCTGCGGCACTTTCACCCTGGCAAATAGTTCTTTATCGGTATCGGGATCGCGAACGACTACGGCTAAATTGAGACTAAGATTAGAAATATAGGGAAAAGGATGACTAGGATCCACCGCTAGGGGAGTTAAAACGGGGAAAATATTTTGTTCAAAGTAATCGTGGAGATAATTGCGCTGTTCTTGATGTAAATCTACATAGTTAATCAGATGAATTCCCTGTTCCACTAAGAGATTTTTTAGGGTGTGTTCAAAAAGACGATCCTGCTGTTGCACAAGGGGACGCAGACGTTTACTGATCTCGGTTAGCTGTTCCGAGGCAGTCCGGCCATCGGCACTTAAAACGGCTACATTTGCCTCTACTTGTTGTTTAAGCACTGCCACCCGTACCATAAAAAATTCGTCGAGATTGGCACAAAAAATGGCGGTAAATTTTAATCTTTCCAGTAGAGGAGTCCGAGGATCAAGTGCTTCATAAAGCACACGACGATTAAATTCTAACCAGCTTAATTCTCGGTTAAAGTAATATTGCGAATCTTTAAGATCGATTGCAGAAGTTACGGTAGGAGCTTTAGTCATAGAGTCTAATACCTAAATAATAGATTAAACAGTTAGTAAGAAGCCACTCAAGTCTAAATTTGACTATTTTTGGCGTTTTTTTAGGCTACACTGCCCCAGATTAACCAAAGTTACCCCGATTATCTTGGATGCTAATCCTACTGATTCTAGCCTGACTGGGGAAAAAATCAATTTATTAACAGGTTAAGAAATCAGTCCCGACAGATCAAGGTTAAATTAATCTTTCAGTGAAATTAGAGTGCCAGGAAGAACAATAGGCATAATTTGCTGAGAATATTGTCTTTAAAGCCCAGCTTTGATTATAACACAAAGTCGAGCCGAGCCGATTTGTTAAATATAGCGTTTCCAAGTTCAGGCAATAAACCGAATCAGAATATTTGATAAGGATGATGATTAGATTGCCAATTAATCATTAGTGTATATAGGGATTGCTGAAAAAGTACGGGCGAAGCATTCGGATAGAAAATCTCCGGTTTCACCGATAAATTATTGCCCGAATGCTTCGCCCCTACAGGACGCGGCCCGATGAAGTGCCTACATTTCACATTTATTCAGCAAGCCCTAATTAATTCGTCAATATTTATTGACAGCTTCTCTTTGTCAATAAACTTACTAAAATTTAATCCTTCAAACTTTAAATCCAACTTATTCCTAAGAGATAGCAATCTTAATTTACCAATTTCCTGCCCTAACTTTAGTAAAGTTTCTCTAATATCTTTGGAAAAAGCTGCATTTTTTTTCACTTCCTCGTTCTTTTAATAATTTATCGAAAGCAGCAGATTTAATTAACATCATTTCCAAATCATGTTCATCGGTTAAAAAGAGATGATTACTGTCGGGAATTTGCTGTTCTATTCTCGAAAAATCCGCATCTATAACAGCAACAACTCGGCAAAAATTTTCTTTTTCTAAGATGGATAATGCTTTGATAGCATTATTTTTATTAGAGGCAATTGTGATCCTAACCTCTTGCTTGTTTACTAATCGCTCATAAATAAGTTTATCGCTATGACCTTCAACAATTAAAAAAACTCCCTCATGATCGCTGCGTAGTAAACGAATGCTATTAGCAATTCTGTCAGGTGTTATCTGTTCTCTCATCTTTGCTTTTTTGCTTTGGTTTCTCTAATTCAACTGTCAAATCCCAACGATCATTAATAATATCAGGAGAATGGGTAGCCATCAAAATATCTAACCCGGAAAGTTTCGTGATTTCCTGTAAGTCTTTTAAAAATTCCTGCTGCCATGAAATATGAAGTGACATTTCTGGTTCATCAATTAAGATCAAAGTATTAGGTTTAACTTTAAATAACAATTCATATAAAATTACTAATTCGTGCTGTTCCCCAGAAGATAAATCTGTTGGCGATAAAACCTCCCCTTCTTGGGTAGTGAAGATAAACCCTTTGCTTTGATCAATAGTAACACTTTTGAAAGAATATTTTTTATTAATTATATTTTTAAATAGCTCTACTTTAGGATAAATGTCATTGAATACATTGAGCTTTTTATCTACATCCTCAATATAAACCGATAATAACTTTCTGGTGCTATCATCAATACTATCTTTAACTTGGAAGTTAGAATCTTCATCTTTTTTCAATAGTCCTGCACTAATTAATTGATTTCTTTCGCTTTCAAGTTGATCAATTTTTTCCCTTAGTTCATCATCGGTCAATGATGCCTTTTTTTGTACAACTCTCGCTGGAAAGGTTCGGTCTAAAGTTTGAGATAGTTGTCCATACTCTGCTAATTTAGTTTGAATATTTTCTGCTAAATCTTCAGAATAGCTGGCCACAGAGTACAATGTCATCGGCATCCTTATAGTTCTGCCATTTTTGGCACTATTGGAAATATCTAATAGACGTTGTGATTCAATAAAACGAACATTAATAGAGTCTATAATTTTCTTTAACCAATCAGGATATTCTTTCTGGAATTGCTTGGGTAAATATTCTCCAAATCGTTCATAAATATCTTCTAAATCCATAATTTCTTTTGTGGGGGTATAGAGCCATTTTTCTGATCCAACTCTATCTAAACCGGGTATGAAATCATCTATCATGCTGAGAGGGAAAGAAATTGTTTTCCCGTCTAGTAAATTAGGATAAAAAGTCAGTTTTTCTTTTTGATCGGAGGAAGTAAAATTAAAATTAATCTTTGGTCTTACATTACTTTTTTTATTCTTACTGGTGGAATCTTTGACAACATCCACAAAGCTGTTATCGTCAAAAATTATAGTAAATTTTTGAAAAGGAATAGCTCTTATATCTGAATACTTTAAGTTAAAAAAGCCATTGACTAATCGCAGTATTGAGGTTTTCCCAAAGCCATTTTTACCATGAATAATAGTTATTCTTTCCTCCATATTGAGATTAATTGTATGGTCAAATATGCCAAAAAGATGCTTAACTGTAATTTGTTTAATTCTCATAATTTTCTGGGAGCAAGCGATTAAACTTAGACGCACTCTACTACTCATAACTTGAGAGGATCGAGGCGTTGAAGCTAGAAATTTTGGCAGACGTTTTCAAAAAACGCCTATAGACACTGTATTATACCAAATCCCTTTTTAATAGTATGATTAACTCCCAATCGAACTTTAACAACCCAGTCCCTTCTCCTAGCCGCCACTTAACCTGACAGTATATATTAAGAAAAGCAACAAATGCTTTACAGATAAACAAAAATATGCAGCAAATTCTAGGATTAGAGACACAAGCAAAAATTTGGCATTGGCGGGGATTCAAAATCACCTATCAAAGTGCGGGGGAGACAGGACCGGCGATCGTGCTTGTGCATGGATTTGGGGCATCTTGGGGACATTGGCGGAAAAATATCCCCGTTTTAGGCGAAAAATGTCGCTGTTTTGCCCTAGATTTAATTGGTTTTGGCGGTTCCGACAAACCCGAACCAAAAAACGAGATCGATTATACTTTCGAGACTTGGGGGGCGCAAATTGCCGATTTTTGTCGGGAAGTGGTGGGGGAACCTGCTTTTTTGGCGGGTAATTCCATCGGTTGCGTGGCCATTATGCAGGCTGCCGTCGATTATCCCGATTTTGTCCTTGGGGTAGCGGCGATTAATTGTTCCCTCAGACTACTGCACGAAAGAAAACGGGGGGAATTACCCTGGTATCGTCGTTTAGGCGCGGATATTGCCCAAATAATTCTCAAAAACAAGGCAATTGGGGCTTTTTTCTTCCAACAGATCGCTAAACCCCAGACAGTGCGTAAAATTCTCCTGCAAGCTTATCGGCACTCGGAAGCAGTAACGGAGGAATTAGTAGAAATAATCCTAAAACCCGCCCGAGATCCAGGAGCGTTCAAGGTTTTCCTCGCTTTTACCGCTTATTCTGGCGGCCCGCTGCCAGAAGACCTGCTGCCGATTCTCCCCTGTCCGGCTATTCTGCTTTGGGGTAGCGAAGATCCCTGGGAACCCTTGGCCTTGGGCCAAGAATTAGCACGATTCCCGACAGTAAAACAGTTTATCCCCTTAGCTGGTTTAGGCCACTGTCCCCAGGATGAGGCCCCAGAAATAGTTAATCCGATTTTATTAGAGTTCCTGCAAGCTTATAGCTAAGTTCCTCTAGTAACCAGAAGACCTGGTATTAATGGGTTGTTGGATGGAGAAACCTCGGTTAATACTTTGAGGGGGAACTTGATTGGGGGTGCCATTATTGTTGGGTGGCATTCCCTGATTGGGATAACCAGTGACGTTCGGTTGACTGCCGTAGATGGGGGGTTGATATACAGGGGGTTGATAATAGTTGGATTGGTTGCTAGGGCCCGGGACCGGGTTAGGGTTGGCATTATTCCAGGAGGGTAGGGGTTGAACATTTTGTTGTTCAGGGGAATAATTTCCCTGGGGGTTTACTTGATTCGGGCTGCCCCCGGGGTTGAGATTAGGAGAATTATTCAAGTTAGCAGTCCGCGAGCGATTTTCGATTTCCCTTTGTAAAGGATAATTGCTACTGTCGCCACTAATCGGTCGCAGTTGAATCGGTTGCAGACTTTTACTAGCCTTCGGTGCCTGATTTTGCTTAGTCTGCGGCATTAACGGCGCAAATAAGGAGGGTTTCTGGTTCTTATCGGGATTAGTATTTAGAGGATTAAAAGGCTGCGTCGAGGCCGGTTTGTTCTGGCGGGCGGTATTATTATGGGCAGGAATGGCTGGCAATGGTACAGTACTGGGGAGAGGAGTATCGGTAATCTGGTTGGCCCGGATTTCCCGCTCCTCTAAGGACATTCCTGGGGTATCTAATACCGAACCCAACCATTCAGGGTTCTGTTGATATACCCACAAACCAATTAGAGCCAAGGAAAATATTCCTAACGGCAGCCAAAATAAAGGTTGGGCAAAGGGTTTTAATCCTGCCAGGAAATAGCGCATGGAAGAAGAATCTTTATAGTCACTCATACCGCTTAACCCTCTATAGGTTTTCCCCCATGCTATCAAATCAGTGAGCAGTTATCAGTTTTTTTGCCCTCAGCCTTGCACAACAGGTGACGCTTAGGTTGCTCCCAGTATTGCTGCTTACGAACAAAAGTATCGTCAAAGCTCAGGCTCTAGGTTTCAATCTTAAGAGTTTTCAGTTCCCCGTTCCCTGATACGGCGTAGAATGATAAGATTGTTTTCAAAGATACAATAGGCGTTTGTCTTCGCTAGAGAGTTTATGAAAGTTGGCGATCGAGTTCGTGTAATTGAGTCTGTGGTAGTTTATCACCATCCTGAACACAAATCGGATCCTTTTGACGTGAAAGGACTAGAGGGAGAGGTGAAAGGGATTGTCACCGAATGGCGTGGTAGGCCGGTTAGCGCCAACCTACCCGTCCTCGTCGAGTTCAGTAAAAAGTTTAAAGCCCATTTTCGAGATTTTGAGTTAGAAATCGTGGAAAAAGCCGCCGAATAGGGACTTTTTCGCTTATTTAAGCTACAAAGCGAATAAATTTATTTTTGCCCACCTGTAGGACTTTTCCGGTTAAAGCTTCGGCTGTCTCAAAACTTTTGTCCACATCGGTGATTTTCTCGCTATCGATCCTCACAGCGCCCCCCTGAATCTGTCTTCTCCCTTCGCCGCTACTTTTACACAAGCCGGTGGACGAGAGAAGATAGAATAATTTCAGGGGAAAAGTGACCGCTGCTAGGGAAAATTCGGGTACAGAAGCAGCGGCCGCTGTATTTCCCTGTAGAACTATCTCCTGCGCCGTTTTTTGTGCTTTTAATGCCTCCTCTTTCCCGTGAAACTGGGCAACTACCTCGATCGCCAGTTTTTTTTGTGCCTCCCGCGGATTGCTCGCAATAGCATCTAATGGCAAATTTGTCAATAGTTCGTAATAATCTTTTAACAAAGCGTCGGGGGTTTTTTCCAGTTTCGAGTACATGGACAGGGCCGATTCCCGCAATCCCACATAATTATTCAGGGATTTGGACATTTTTTGACTGCCATCGGTTCCGATTAAAATCGGTAAAAGTAGCCCGAATTGCGGTTTTTTACCGAAATATTTCTGCAAATCACGACCGACGGCAATATTAAATTTTTGATCAGTTCCTCCCAATTCGACATCGGCCTCGACAGCGACGGAATCATAACCCTGCATTAAGGGATAGAGAAATTCATGGAGAAAAATCGGGTTTTCCCGGTCGTAGCGTTCGGAAAAGCCTTCTTTTGCCAACATTTGCCCGACGGTCATGGTGGAGAGAAGTTCGAGAATTTGCGATAGGTCTAATTTCCCCAACCATTCCGAGTTATAGCGAATTTCTAGGCGATTAGGCGTGTTAAAATCTAAAATTGGGCGTAATTGTGCCAGATAATTCTCGGCATTGGCTCTCACTTCTTCGATGGTTAATTGTTTTCTAACTTCCGATTTTCCGGTCGGATCGCCGATTCTAGCGGTAAAATCACCAATAATCACCACTGCCACATGACCGGCATCCTGGAAAGCACGCAGTTTCCGAAAAGGGATACTATGACCTAGGTGAATATCGCTGCCGGTGGGGTCAATACCTAGTTTAATTCTTAAAGGGCGATCAGTAGTTTGCAGTAGTTGGGTTAAATTTTCCCTAGGATCTTGGGAGTCGGGTTGATGGGGGAATAGGTCACTGGTGCCACGGGTTAGCCAGTCTAGGGAGGAAGATACGGTCATTGTTGCTCATTTTCCACAGCCTTCCCATTATAGTTTTTTATTATGTCAAGTAACAAGCCAAAGGTAAATAAACTGGTATCTTCAATAAGAGTCGATAACATCTTGACAATTCTCCCGATCAAATATAGAGTCTTAAAATCTTCTTTTTCAAAATTATCAAAAAATTTCCCTGTCTTGAATTGCGATCAGATAAGCCGATGAATCCTAGTTTTAATAACTCTATACCAGTGCAGAGGATCAAAGTTTCTGTAATTGTTTCTACCTATAAATCAGCAGAGTTTATCTGGGGTTGTTTAGAGGATTTAGTTACTCAAACTCTTTATGAAAAGGGAGAATTAGAAATTATTATTATCGATAGTGCTTCTCCGGAGAATGAAGGGGAGATTATCCAAGAGTTTCAAGAGAATTACCCTAATATTATTTACCAGAGAACTAGAGAACGAGAAACCCTCTACTGCGCTTGGAATCGTGCTATTAAACTAGCTAGGGGTTCCTATCTCACCAATGGGAATACTGATGATCGTCGCTGTTTCAATGCTCTGGAAATTATGGCTAATTATCTAGATAACAATAGAGAGATTAGTTTAGTTTATGCCGATCAATTAATTACCACCATCAAAAATGATACTTTTGCCACTACCCCAGCTTTAAAACATTGGAATTGGCCAAATTACTCCTATCAACAGATGCGTCAAGGTTGTTGTGTGGGTTCTCAACCAATGTGGCGAAAAATGCTGCACGATAAATATGGTTATTTTCAGGAAAATTTTCGCTGTGCTGGTGATTACGAATTTTGGTTAAGAATCGGCAGTCAAGGGGAAAAAATGGCTTTGATTCCTGAGATTTTAGGGTTATATTATTTAAATCTCCAAGGCTTAGAACATGGCAGTAATGGTCAAGCATTACAGGAACATTATCAAGTGTGTAAAATCTATGAAATTCCTCACTCAGAAATTAAGGATATAGAGATTAAACCCAATCCAGTTAAGATGGAAGATTTAGGCATAATTTTAAATAAGGATGAGCGAGAAAAATTACAAACAATTCAAGCTATCTCCCGGAAAAGATGCCCAATTATTGTTATTGATGGCGTGATCTTTCAACTTGAGCAACGAAAATTAGCCAGGATTTGGTCTTCAATTTTAGAATATTGGAGTCAATTAGAATTTAGTCAACACATTGTTATTTTAGATAGAAATAACACCGCACCAAGATGGGAAGAATTTAAATATTGGCCTGCGGAATCCTACGATTATAATTGTACGGGAAAGGATGCCAGAAAAATTCAAGCTATCTGCGATCGCCTACAGGCTAATTTATTTATTTCCACTTTTTATACCAGTCCCTTAACCACTCCTTCTCTACTTTTTCTTGCTTCTGAGTTCCCAGAAGAAAACGGCAATTTACCAGTGGATTTAGAAAAACACTATGCCATTTTGTCCGCTTCTAAAATCATCGCTTTTTCCTTTAATATTGCCCAAGATTTAAGAAAGTTATACCCAAAAATTACCCCCGAAAAAATTGATATTATCGAGTTTTTTGAAATTAATCAAAAAATAGCGGAAGAAATCACTGATTTTCTCTGGTATGCGCTCAGTGAAACTAAGGAATCAAGTCAGAATCAAGTCTGGTTAGAGTTAAGAAAATTACAGGAAGCACAACAGACAATGTATCTGAAACAACAGCAAGATTATCATACTAGGCAAGGGATGGGAATATCCCTAAAAGAATTAGATAATAATCATAACTATCTCCAGAAAAATAATCAGGAATTACGGGAAGAAATTAACTATTTGTCCTCCCGTAAGGGAATAGTAAAAACCCTATCGAAAACTTCTATTTTACTTCTTGCTAAGATCAAGAAAAAACTCCCAATGTTTTAGGGAATTAAGGGAAAGTTTCCTAACAATGCTCCGATCCTGGCACGGCAGTGCCTAAAAGTGGTAAAGTAATGTTAAGAATTAGAGGAGAAAACACTGTGCCACATTCGATCGTCACTGGAATTTGTGAAGGGGTTGCTGATTGCGTTTCCGCTTGTCCTGTTGCTTGTATCCATCCGGGACCAGGTAAAAATGTTAAAGGAACCGATTGGTATTGGATTGATTTTGCCACTTGTATTGACTGTGGTATCTGTTTACAAGTATGCCCCGTCGAAGGTGCAATTCTGCCGGATCAGTTATCAGTTATCAGTTATCAGTTATCAGTTATCAGTTATCAGTTATCAGTTATCAGTTATCAGTTATCAGTTATCAGTTATCAGTTATCAGTTATCAGTTATCAGATGTAAGTTTTCAGTTATCAGATGTAAGTTTTCAGTTTACTGATTACTGTTCACTGAAAATGCTTCCCACTTCCCCATTCATAATTCATATTACTCTCTCCTATCTCCTTTTTACCTTACCATGAATTATCTTTTAGAAGTTGAACAGGTTTATGCTGGTTATGTGCAGGATTTATACATATTGCAAGGGGTTAACTTTCGCATTGCACCGGGGGAATTAGTCACGGTTATCGGTCCCAATGGTGCGGGAAAATCCACCCTCGCTAAGACGATTTTTGGTTTATTAAAACCCAGTGCTGGAACTATCACTTTTAAGGGAAAAAATATCACTGGTTGGAAATCTAATCAAATCGTTCCCCTCGGTATGGGTTATGTTCCCCAAATTGCTAATGTTTTTCCGTCCCTGAGTATCGAGGAAAATCTAGAAATGGGGGCTTTTACCAGTAAAAAAGCGATTAAACCCCTAAAAGAGCGCATTTATGCCATGTTTCCCCGTTTGCTTGAGCGCCGTCGTCAGAAAGCTGGCACTTTATCCGGAGGAGAAAGACAGATGTTAGCCATGGGAAGAGCGCTAATGTTGCAACCAGATTTATTAATTCTCGATGAACCTTCGGCAGCTTTATCTCCTATCTTAGTAACCAGCGTTTTTGAACAGATAAAAGCGATTAATCAGACGGGAACTGCCATTATTTTAGTGGAACAGAATGCCAAAAAAGCCCTAATGATGTCCGATCGAGGTTATGTTTTAGAAAGTGGTCAAGATCGTTTTCAGGGATCCGGTCAAGATTTACTCAATAACCCGAAAGTAGGGGAATTATACCTCGGGGCGGCTTATCATGGTGCCAAACGAGATGATTAGGAATTTGTTAAGGATTGAGGGGGATTTTGATTTCTTCCCAGAATTTAGCGATAGGATAGTAATTGAGTACAAATCTCTACGGCGCTGATGTCAAGGTGATAAGCCAGCAACCCCTAAATATATCTGTGGATATTTATTAATCGATCAAGACAGTTGTGCTACTGCATTGAGAGCATAACTTTTAGTAATAAAAGGAGAAGTCATGGCTGTTAAAAGTCCTCCGTAATCAAGATTAAAACTGACTTCGCTTCCTACTTTTAACCTCTTGTTATGACTATCAAGAACTAGATGATCGCTACTAGAACCTAATATTTTTATCTCCTGACTTGTTTGTAATCCAGAGATAAGAACATCCTGTCTTCCTAATGCAATAATAACTCGACGGTGAATGCCTTGGTCGATAAAGCTGGGAACATTACCAAAAGCATCTCGACCAATTTCTCCAGAGGGTAGAGATGGTTTATCTTTGGATTCGATTACTTCAGCAATTAACCGAAAAGCATCGGTATATAAACCAGGTATCACTTGTCGATTAACTGTTTCACAACCTAATAAAATTGATTCTCCTAAACGCAGATTATTAATCCGACCAACTTCGCTACTTTTTTGATACCATTGATAGTTAGCAGAATTGCCTCCTGAAATAATCGGTAATTTTATTAAAAACTCCTGCTCAATTGTATCTGTTAACACAGATAATTTGCTCATATTATGGGTATCAGGTTTAATACCCCCATAACAAGCCAAATTACAACCCAGTCCGACAATTTTGATAAAGGGAAAAGCGAGGGTTTTTTTGATGAACTTGACGAGATCTTTCGGCAGTACACCTTCCCGTAAATCCCCTAACTCCGTCATGATAATAATGCGGTGTATTTTTTGCTTTTCTTGAGCATAATAGGAAAGTTCCTGAATTGTTGCTAATTCGGTATTTAAGCTGATATCTGCAATGTTAACCACTGATTCTGCTTGACTCAAGGCAGTACGCAACAGAACAAAAGTTGTCACTATTCCTGCTTGTTTCATTTTGAGAATATTTTCGATTCGAGAGTCTGCGATAAAGTTAACTCCACCTTGAATCATCGCCAAGGCGATCGAGGGATCACCCAAAATCGCTTTGGAAACTCCCATCACAGAAAGTCCCTTGCTGCCGTATAATTGGCAGAGTAAACGAGCATTATGGCGTATTTTCGGGAGAGAAATCTCGATTCTGGGTAAAAGGTCTTTCATCAGCCTATTTGCTCCCAATTGCGGGAATTGCAGCTAAAATTTCCCCTTTGATTTTCCGGTTTAATTTCGGAAAGCGATCGCATAAAGCTTGGACTAATTTCTCACATCCGTGTAACAAAACATCAGTAGTCGGTAACTGAAAATCTCGCTCATATTTGGCAATAATACGCTCAGTGGCTGCTGCGGTGAGATTTTCGTGATTAATCGCAATAGCGATAACTTTAGTGGGAGAAATTGCCTCAATTAGTGAAATTTCTTCCTGTAATTTTGCCATGGCTAAATGAGGAAAATCACAGCGAAATTTTCGGGCTGGGGGATGTTGTAAAATAATCCCATCGGGCCTACTTCCTTTCAAAATTCCCAGGGAACTCATAAAAGCAGGATGACTCAGAGAACTTTGTCCTTCCACTAAAATAATATCGGGTTTTTCTTGCTCAAAAGCTTGAACCACAGCATTTTCAATTTCACCGATGACAAATTGAGAAACCAAAGCATCGATCGAAACCCCATATCTTGCTCCCTGCATCAAGCTAGTTTGTCCAGTAGCGACTAAGACAGACTTAATACCCAAGCCTTGGAGAGTTTGATTAACTGCCACCGCAGTGGTCATTTTTCCGCAAGCACAATCGGTTCCTAAAAAGGCAATAACGGGTATATTTACTTGGGAAATTTGCCCAGTAAATACATGAAGATCAGCTAATTGTGGTGGTTTACGAATGTCTGTAATTTGCACACCATACTGACTAGCTTGCTCCCTAAATTCTAAATCCTCGGAGAAGAATTGATGCAAACCATTAATAATCTCCATTCCTTGTGCCATTGCTTCTAAAATTAGCAGCCTTTCTAGGGGGGGAATAAACGCTTCTAAGGGTGCTTTGCCGTAGATATAACAATTGGGAACATCTCTAAGTTTTTCTAAGGCTGTTTGTAAATTGGCAAAAATGGGAATATGATTTTTTTTGTCTCCTAATGCTTCTCCCGCATCTTTTCCCGCTAAGGAACTATCCAGCACTCCAACAATTGTATATATTTCTGATTGTCTGATCAAGCCAGCTGCCGTTTTTCCGTCCACACGTCCAAACTGATTTTCACAGTAAATTAAAGCCGTTTTTTTCGTTGATACCACTTTCTTAATCTCCTGAATATTAGATAATTGAAATTTCACTCCTAACTCCCAGTAAGTAGGGAGGCACAATTATTTGTAGGATGGGTTAGCGGTAGCGTAACATTAGCGGGCGTTGGGTTTCATGCTTCAACCCAACCTACGTTCATCTTATATTTAATTCCACCCACCTACTTAAGACTATTTATTCTTCTTCTTCTTCTATAGCATAATTATCTGGATCGATAATATCGTCTAGTTCTTCTAAGATTTGCAAATCGGGATGAGCATCAGATTGACGTAATTTTAATCTTCCTGTCCGTTCTAACCAATGGAGAAGGGTTTCTTTGGAAGTTATCTGCATAACAGGAATTGCCTGATAGCGAGGTTCTTGACTAAGAGAAGGATTAAATTTCATACCTGTTGAATTTCCTTTGAGAAGTTAACTCTATTGGTTGTTCTATTGTTGATCACGAAGCAACCCACAAAAAACTGAAAAAAATTGTCAAGTTTAGCAAAGTAAAAAAGTTCAGCTGTCAGATTTACTATTTGGACAGATAGATAGAGTCGGTTCCAATATATGCTCCCGATACTTGGGATGCAGACTCTATGGTGTAAATTAAAGTTTTCCTGTCTCGCTCAACTTAAATGTCAATCCTACGGTTTTTATCTAGCTAACGGAAAAGGTGATTAATAACACCAAAGCAACCAACAAAACCGCCCCTACTCCTTGCAAAATATACCATTTTTGCTGTTCTAAAGATGGGGATTTTGATAGATAAATCTTGGGTTCGCTACCATAGTTATTGATGATTCCTTCATCATCTACTGTATAGCCCTCTGGGAGAGGTATATTAAGTGATGGATAGTTTTGCCCGTTTATATCTAGTTTAACCTCAGCAGGAATTAATTCACTTCCATCGCTTGGGGAATAGACTGTCGCACCTGTCTCTTGATTAGATTTAGTAGAGTAGTGCATGATCATCTCTCTTCAAAATCTGAGTATAACACAGAATAAGGCGAAATGGTTTTTAGGCTAATTTTTTCCTAGGGCTTTAATCAGCAAATTTGGCTAATGTCGGCAAATTAAAGCAAAAAATATGATTTTATAACTTGACAAAGCTAGATAAAAACATTTAGTCAACTCGCTATTCACTTTTTAGCATACCAGCGCCATAAAACTCGCGCTAAACGTTGGGGATCATGACTAACTTTGGCAGTAACTTCATCTTCTGCCATTACATTCGCTAAAACAATGCGATAACCCATTTTTCCCACCTCCTCGCGATCTAAAAAGACGGGATGACTATGCTCTTGGGCGTATAATTGTAGGGATTGGGGCGATGGTGCAGTTCTTTGGGCCAAAACCGCATCAAAGACGCGTTCTTCACAGACTCCTTCGATCGCGCGCAAATGATCTGCCACCGAATAATTATCCGTTTCCCCCGGCTGGGTCATAATATTACAAACATAGACGCGGGGAACCGTCACCTCTGCTAGGGCCTGACGAATTGCGGGAACCAACAAATTAGGGATAATACTGGTATAAAGACTACCCGGCCCGATAATAATATAATCTGCTTCCTTGATTGCCGCTAAAGCAGCCGGTAAAGCGACTGGATCGGCAGGATGACAGCCAATCTGACGAATTTGCCCCATAGCTTCGGTTATCTTTGATTCTCCTTCAATAATGCGCCCATCGGCTAACTTAGCCCAGAGACTAACATCGGTAAGGGTAGCAGGTAGCACTTTGCCGCGAATGGCCAAAACTTTGGCACTAGCATCGATCGCCTGTTCCAGATCGCCGGTAATCTCGGTCATAGCGCTGATAAATAAATTACCAAAACTGTGGCCCGATAAACCATCCCCGGCATGAAAGCGATATTGAAACAATTCCGTTAATAACTTTTCCTCATCGGCTAAAGCGGCGATACAATTGCGAATATCCCCCGGGGGTAAAATGCCCATTTCCCGACGTAATCGGCCTGAAGAACCGCCATCATCAGCTACGGTGACAATAGCGGTGATATTAGAACTATACTGTTTTAAACCGCGTAAAAGCGTCGATAAACCCGTACCGCCACCGATGGCCACGATTTTCGGGCCGCGATGGAGACGACGATGGGTGCGTAGGAGATCGACTAATTCCTCCGATGCGTCCGGTTGTAGTGCTTCTGTAATCGTTTCGACAGTGCGACTCTGACCCCAGAATAACAAAAAGACACCCAACAAAACCGCCAGCGGCCCGGAAACAGAATTAGGGACCAAACGGGCGATCGTTTCTAATGCTTGGGAAACAAACTCTAAAAAGCGATTAACTGGGGTTAATTTTACCCAAATAGCCAAACCGAAGGAGGTGAGAAAAACGCCGGTTAAACTAATTAAAAGCCAGCGTTTGACAAAAAGACCGGGAGAAAGCCATTTAAACCAACGATTAACCCGTTTAGGCGTTTTTCTGCCCACAGAAGCGGCTATTTTCCCTTTCTGAGTGTTGAGTTCCCGTAGCGTCTGTTTAAATGGACTCATAGATGTGGCCTGGCAGCGAACGCATTGATTCTGGAGAGACTGTAGCCGAAAAAGGGGACAAACTCAAGCTAACTTAACCTCCCACTTGGGAATAGGCTGCCTCGGAAATTGTGGGAATATCGGCGTATTTGCCGATAAACGACTGTATAATGCTGTAAACACAGGCGGCAAATGCTCCCAAAAAGACGACGTTAAAAAGAGTTTCTACCACCAAATTCGCCCCTAAACCCCTAGCGACGAAACCTAAGGCCAATCCCAATAAATACACCAAAATATCGATTAAAATCGCCTGCATGGTGTTAAACCGGATAAAATGACTAATGCGGGGATTGCGTACCACGGCCAAAAAGAGGACGAAAAAGATAATTAAACTGCCAAAGCTTCCCAGAGAACTATAGAGAAAAGCTAAGGGAGTTAAAACTATTGCTAAGGCCGCTCCTAAAAAAGGAATTTGCTGAAAGATAAAGATACCGAAGGCAAAAGCCGAATATAAGGGTAAAAGATATACTAAAGCTGCAAAAATGCGATCTTTTGTATCGGTTGAGCCGCGCCAAGTCATAATCTATTGTCTCCTGAGACTACTGCTAACTCCCTCCAAGATAACCCGGCAGCCCACCAGACTTCCCATAACCGAAAAAATTGATTGAGGCCGAACATTGTTCGGCCTCGATCGAGTTATTCTCAAACAGAGACGGGGTGCTTGGTTTCCTGTAACAGAGCCAGATATTCCTCCTTAAAATACTGTAGGGTACTTAAAATCGGATTGGGGGCGCTTTGACCAAGACCACAAAGACTGGTTTCTTTGACCATCTGACAGAGATGTTCTAGGTTTTCGAGGTCGTGAATATCGGCCTTTCCGTCGATAATTTTGGCCAATAATTCAAACATTTGTACTGTTCCCGTGCGACAGGGGATACATTTACCACAGGACTCCTCGCGACAGAATTCCATATAGAATTTCGCCACCTTGACCATACTGGTACTATCATCCATAACTACCATACCCCCGGATCCCATCATTGAACCGAGTTTGGCTAAGGATTCGTAATCCACGGGAGTATCGAGTAAATTAGCGGGAATACAACCCCCAGAGGGGCCGCCGGTTTGTACCGCTTTTACTTGACCATCGGGAACACCACCCCCCATCTCCTCGACAATTTCCCGGAGAGTAATGCCCATTGGCACTTCAATCAGCCCATTATTGCTGATTTTTCCCGTTAAAGCGAAGATTTTTGTGCCTTTACTGGTGGCAGTACCGATATTGGCATACCAAGCGGCCCCCTCGCGGATAATAGCGGCGATATTAGCGTAGGACTCGACGTTATTAATCAGGGTGGGACAACCATCGAGGCCCGATTGGGCCGGATAGGGGGGACGGGTGCGGGGAGTGCCGCGGCCGCCTTCGATGGAATGGATGAGAGCGGTTTCCTCTCCACAGACAAAAGCTCCCGCCCCGATGCGGATATCCACCTTAAAATCGAAAGTGGACTCGAATACTTGGGAACCCATTAAACCGAATTTTTTGGCCTGATTAATCGCTTTTTGCAGACGATCGATCGCCAGAGGATATTCGGCTCTAACATAGATATAACCATGATCAGCCCCCACGGCATAGGCAGCGATCGCCATTCCTTCCAGGACTAAATGGGGGTCACTTTCCAAAACACTACGGTCCATAAACGCCCCGGGATCCCCTTCATCAGCATTACAGATAACGTATTTTTGTTTACCCGGTTGTTTAGCCACCGTTGCCCATTTTAAACCGGTGGGATAACCAGCACCGCCCCGGCCGCGTAAACCGCTTTTGGTGATTTCCTCCACCACCAGGGCCGGAGTCATCTCGTAGAGGGCCTTGTAGAGAGATTGATAACCACCGACGGCGATATATTCCTCAATGCGATCGGGATCGATTTTACCGCTATTTTCCCGGACAATTTTGACTTGATGGGAGAAAAAGGGATGTTTTGAGTCCCCTAATTGCACCTCGGTTTGGCCGCCGTTTAAGGCCGCAATAATGCTGGCCGCACTTTCCGGGGTGACTTCTTCGTATAGGAGATCCTGGGGATCCACTTCCACCAACGGACCGCGACCACAAAAACCCATACAACCGACCCCCACCACTTCGACTGTATCCTCTAGGTGTGCCTCTTTGACGGCGGTGGCGAGGTTTTTTTCGATTTGGAGGGAGTTAGCAGCTTGGCAACCGGTGGAAGTGCAACAATGCACCCGGATGCTTTTTTGTCTAGTTTTTTCCTTCTCGGCCACTGCCAATAATTCTTGTAAGTCCATATTTTTTTCAATCCACTAAAGTGAAAAATTACTGGGAGAAACTCTGTAGTTTCGCTAAGACAGTTTCCGAATCTTGTTTAGGGGCCACGACTCCATCGAAGACCACGGCCGGTGCAATCCCACAGGCCCCGATACAACGGGCCGACACTAGGGAAATTTCTCCATCGGCGGTGGTTTCTCCCACTTTGACATCAAAGCTGTTTTCGATGTCTTCGAGGATTTTGCCGCTGCCTTTGACATAACAAGCTGTCCCCATACAGACGATACAGGTGTGTTTTCCCGCCGGTTTCAGGGAAAAGAGATGGTAGAAGGTTGCTACCCCATAGACGCGACTGAGGGGCAGTTTTAGCGCCCGAGCAACATAGAGGAGAACATCTTCTTCTAGGAATCCGAAGGCCTCTTGGGCTTTGTGCAGGACTTCAATCAGGGCTGATTGATTATATCCTGCCCGCTTCATGGTAATGTCGAGGACTTTGAAGCGTTTATCGCCACTGGGATGCTCTTTTTTCTCCGTTTGACGAGGATTGGCAGTTTGCATAAATCTGAACCAAATAAATTTTAGGGGCGATGACGGGAAAAAGATGGAGAGTTGTCGGTTTTCCTTGGTCATCTCCCTAGTTTTATTCTGACACTGGCTCCAGAGGGCGATCGATAACTTTATCTTTCCTTTAGTTATTGGGGTTCTTCGGGATTTTTGTCAATTGTTTTTTATCTAGAGCGAACTAATCAATTAAGTCTCTTGCCAGATAAGGATTTAGTCGATTTATGCCCCCCTATCGAACCATAACAAGTAACGAAGAGCCGTTATTGGGGGATAGGGGATTTTTCGGCCTTGTCAAATTGAAAGATGCTCCGAATCAGCCTGGAACTGAAATTACTTTGATAGCAAGGATTGCATTGCATCTTTCCTATAATAGTGTTTAATCAACGAATAGGGCCTTTTATGGCGGGCTTAAGTGGGGAACAAGAGTCGCTCGATTTAGCAGTGGAATATAGCTAGGTAATAGCTGTAGGGCTAATTCATGAATTAGCCCTACAATCAATTATGATGAACCCTGGAAATAGAAAACGGGTTTCTTCGAGAAACCCGTTTTCTATTCGATAAACCCGTTTTCTGCGGTTTTTTTTGCGGGAAGCATCCCCCTCTCCTCGTAGGTTAAAGGGATGAGGTCATAACAATATGTTGCCAAAAGCGACTTTTCAGAATACAATGGAGAAGAGTAGTCATTCATCGCTCAGATTAGTTAAGATGATATTACATGACTAATAATATTGACCATGATCGCTTATTTAAGGAGTTAATCTCCACCTTTTTTGTCGAATTTATCGAGTTATTTTTTCCTCAATTGATGGATTATTTAGATAGAGACTCGATTACTTTTTTAGACAAAGAAGTATTTAAGTACCTAAGCAAAATTAATTACACATTTCGATAAAGCTTTTGCCTCTTGCCTATTGCCTCTTGCCTGTCTTCACTAGGAAATTTATTTTGCATGACTACTTACCGATGTCACGGAAGGAGAAAGACATGAAAGCGATTTAGTCGCACAGGTTAAGTTTCGAGGAAAAGAATCTTTTTTTCTGATTCATCTGGAGGCGCAGGAAAGTTCTCGCAAGTGGTTTAATCGGCGGATGTTTACTTATTTTGCTCGCTTTCATGAGAAATTTGTCTTACCGATTTATCCGATTGTAATTTTCTCTTATTCAAAGCCAAAAAGAGAAGCGATTAGTCAATATGTAGTCGATTTTCCTGATTTTAAGGTATTAGAATTTAATTATCAAGTAGTGCAGTTAAATCGATTAAATTGGCGAGATTTTCTCAATCAACCGAATCCGGTTGCTTCAGCTTTGATGGCGAAGATGAACATTGCCGAGAAAGAGCGAGCCAAGGTAAAAGCGGAATGTCTGCGCTTGTTAATTACTTTAAGGTTAGATGCAGCCAGAATGCAATTAATTTCTGGATTTATTGATACATATCTCAATCTAAATCCAGTGGAAGAGATACAATTTCAAGAAGAGATTAGCACATTTAGTCAACCCGTACAGGAGGGAGTTATGCAAATTACCACCAGTTGGATGCGTCAAGGTATTGAACTAGGTATCGAACAAGGTATCGAACGCGGTATTGAACGCGGTATCGAACGCGGTATTGAACAAGGTATCGAACGCGGTATCGAACGGGAAAAAACATTGATTCTTCGTCAACTTAAACGCAAGTTAGGGGAGATTAATCCTTCATTGGAAACTAAAATTATGGAGTTAAGTATTGATGATGTCGAAGTATTAGGAGAAGCTTTATTCGACTTCTCTACGGTTGAAGATTTAATCAATTGGTTAAATACTTTAACTGCCTAGTTTTGACGTTAGCGTTCGCCTTCTGACAACAACCCACTAAAATTGTCATAATGAACCAAACAACCGCTAATTATGATGAACCCTGGAAAGAAGCATTAAGCGAGTATTTTGAAGCGTTTTTAAGCTTTTTTTTTCCCGAAGTTCACCAATTAATTGATTGGACAAAAACTCCCGAATCCCTAGAAAAAGAACTTAAACGGATTACCGCTTCAGCAAAGACAAAAAAACGTTTCGCTGACAAACTCTATAAAGTTTGGTTACTCAGGGGTGAAGAAGTGTGGATTTTGATTCATATTGAAATTCAAAGTCAATACGAAGAAAATTTCCCTCAGAGGATGTATATTTATAACTATCGGGCCTTTGATTTGTATCAGAAACCGGTTATCAGTCTCGCTATATTAGGAGATGAACGAGTAAATTGGCGACCAGATTCCTATAATTATACTATCGCTGGCTGTGAAGTGAGTTTGAAATTCCCAACGGTTAAATTACTGGACTATGAGGAAAACTGGTCAGAACTAGAAGCAAGTAGCAATCCCTTTGCTATAATAGTCATGGCACACCTGAAAACAAAAGCGACTACTGGGAAGCTGCCACAACGGGAACAGTGGAAGTGGAGGTTAATCAGGGGATTATATGAAAAGGAGTTCGAGAGGGAACAGATAATTAAACTGTTTGAAATCATCGACAATATGATGACTTTATCCCCTGAATTGCAGTCAAGTTTAGAGAATAAAATTAAACAATTTGAGGAGGAAAGAACCATGCCTTTAGTAAGTAATATGGAGTTACGAGGAATAGAACGCGGTAAGGAAATAGGCAAGGAAATTGGTAAGGAAATTGGCAAGGAAATTGGTAAGGAAATTGGCGCGTTAGAAAATGCTCGTGATTTTGTCAAAACGGTTTTGCAAGCTCGCTTAGGTGAAGTTCCTTTAGATGTGGAACAATACCTGAATAAAGTTTCGGTACTATCTACATTACAAGAGATTGTTAAATTAGCAGCTACCGCTAATTCTCTCGCAGAATTTAAGCAGTCTTTGGCAAGAATCCAATAATCTTATCCTAATATCTAGAAAACGGGTTCCTTCGAGAAACCCGTTTTCTTGTAATAAATGTTAATTTCTGTTACAGGGGTCTTGAAAGATTCGGGATTGTTGGGCTAAAATTATTAGCAATAAACTTTTGCTGTTACTGTCATGACTCTCTCTCTTTTGGCGATTCTTCCTGTTGTTGACGATGTTTTGTTTAATTTCGCTCAATCTGATGGCTTTTGGGCAAATTTGGCTATCGCTTTTGGAGCAAGTTATGATGTGGTTAAGGCGACGCAATTACGACAGCAGTGGCAAAGTCGAAATTTTAGTCAACTTCCCCCGATTGAGGTACTTAGTGATGAGGTTTTGGGGACGGCGAATGGTGCATATTCCAGTAGTAAGAATAAGATTTATCTATCAGCATCTTTTTTAAATACGGCCTCGTCAGCATCGATAATTAATGTAATTTTAGAAGAAATTGGGCATTATGTGGATGCTCAAATTAATCAGGTGGATAGCGCGGGAGATGAGGGGGCAATTTTTGCGGAGTTGGTGCAGGGAAATAGTCTGGATGTGGCAACCTTGGAGGTATTGAAAGCTGAGGATGATTCAAAGATAATTAATCTTGAGGGAGAGGCGATCACCGTTGAACAAAATGGACTAATCGCTCCTAGTAATTTTACCTTAAATAATTCTGCTCAATTCTGGAATTCTTCAGTTTTACGCTTAACTAATGATTATTGGCAAAGTGGTAGTGCTTTTCTCACCAATACAATTGCCTTATCCAATAATACATCCTTTAACTCTTATTTTCAATTTCAAATTACTAATTCAGACGGGTTAGGAGACGATGACGGAGCAGGAGCGGATGGTTTAGTTTTTATCATACAAACAATTGCCAATAATGCCGGTTCTGTGGGCGGTGGAATCGGGAGCATCTCACTTATGCAATGAGTATTAATACTTATAGCAGTCAAAAACTAGAAAATCTTCAACTTGATCACAAAGAGAAATGAGATTATAATAGTTATAACTTACAATTGAGAATAGCTCTCGATGGGAGGAATAATTCAATGTTATCAGAAAATGAAAAAAGAATTAAAGAGTTATGTCAAGAGTTAGGGCAATGTCTCTATGAGCAATCCCAAATTAAGAAATTTAA
>NZ_SFBV01000088.1:0-7077 GCF_007095585.1 Microcystis sp. M_OC_Ca_00000000_C217Col | reverse complement strand
GTTTTTCTGTATAAGCAGAATAGGATTGAATAATCGGCCTCGGTTTCCAATTAAGCTGATTGCCCGGAATAAGTGAAAATTCCCAGGGAATTATATCAATAGTTTTGCCTTGCACTTTTCCCAGCACAGAATCGGGTATTTTGGTAGCGGCAGCAATGACTTGTAAATTTTTAGTTGTACTCCTTTCACCTCGCATTTCTAATTCTCTGGGATTAAGCATAGAGGAAATGACAACCCCAATATTATTAACCACTCTATCGGGACTGAAATTACTCCACTGGCGAGCATTTTCCAGTATGGTTGAATTAGGACTAGAGGTGATAATAATACATCCCAAAAAAATTATTCCCCAAGCACAATAAGCAATTTTCTTCAACCGAGATTTTTTAATAATTGTTGTATAGAGAGAAGCTGAGACAATAACCACAAGTGTAAAAACAACAACGTGAGCATCTTGCCTAACAAATCCATGCTTAAATGATAAAAATATAGGAAAAATATAGGCAATAGCGAGACTAGGGTTTTGGTCTATAATTGCCAGCGACATTAAAAGCAAACTTAAGGCAAAACAGAGCAAAGCAATTAGTAAACGCGGGTAATTTCCTACAATACTCATCGCACTGGAATAACCAGAAGAAATTTGCCAAGAATTGCTCAAATATTCGATGAGAGAGGGAAAATTATTGAGATTAATTGTTTGGATAAGAAGTAACCCATAAAGCCCATAAAATACTAACAGAGGTAAGAAGTTAAGTAAGTAGTTCTGATTAAATAGAAGATAGATTCTGCCTTTGATACCCCTTGCCTCTCTTAATAAGGGGGGTGCCGATGGGCGGCGGGATCTGACAATAAACCAGAGAGTTAAAGCTACTCCTCCAGCAATGCAAAGATTAACTATAATGTGAATAAAGGCTCGGTTATAAGAGGCTGGATAGAGAAAAATAAAGGCAATGGAAGGAATGCTTAAAGTTAAGTTAATACCAGCGAGAACATTTTTTATAACTATCGATGGTGACTTTTGAAAATATCCCCGAATAATATTAACAAATATGTAGATAAACAGGCTGCCTGCTAGATAAATTCCTAGAGTTAGTTTGGTGAGTATAGAGAACCCACTGATCATACCAATAGCTATAGCCAAATAATTGATGTACTTTTGAAAAAAGTTATCAAAAGACATGAGTATCAAAAGGATAAATGTTATCTGATAATCAACAGTAAAGCCGATACTGTTGTAGGGATTTCCTACTAGGGTAGCAAAAATAATTGACAGCACAAAAACTATTTGATTGCTATAGTCCTTAATAAATAATAATCTGAGAATAACTACTGCTAATAGACAAAGGTGTATCAACCAGCGAAAATAGATAATTTGGGAAAAGTTGTGATTTAAAGATGTGCCATGAACCAGATAGCCTAGGGGTCCATAGGTGAAGATAATATCTTGTCCAAAAATTAACTGTTTATGGGCAGCATCACTAATAGCAAAAGCCCAAGAAGCATCTAAACCAATTTCTAGCCAATCAATAATAGGCAAATTTGCCAGAAAAAAGTAGGCAGTAATGATAATTAGTATTCCTTTGACGACTACAGGTGATTTGAAAGATTTTTTCTGCATAATTGTTCAGTTAAAAAATACCTTTTAATTCCTTTTCGTGATTATAAATCCAATCAAAAATATCTTGGATTAATTTTCTACCGTCTCGCTGGGGTTGCCATGCAGTTATAGAACTGATTTTGCGAGAATCAGTGATAAAAATTGGCATATCTCCGGTGCGATTTTCGGGAATTGCCTCAATCATTATACTATTGCCCGTGATTTCCTGACATAGTTTTGTGGTTTCATAAAGGGACAAGGAAAAATCTTGCCCACCACCCACATTAAAAGTCTGCCCTTTGAATTGTTCTAAATTAGCAATCTGAATATCGATTAAATCGAGTAAATCAGCTACATGAAGAAAATCTCTAACCTGTTTCCCTGTACCCCCATAACCGATATATTTTAAGGACTTCTGAAAGTAATGATTAGCCACCCAAAGGGCAAAAACTCCCTGATCAACTTTTCCCATCTGCCAAGGACCAGTTAAAACTCCACAGCGATTAATTAAAGTTCTTAATCCGTAGGCATCCCCATATTCATTAATAATCAATTCCGATGCTAACTTAGTGGAACCGTAGAGAGAACGGGGCAAATCTAAGGGAAATTGTTCCGCGATACCAAAAGCAGAAACCCCAGGTAAATCTTGCTGTTCAGATAACTGAAAACGAGTATCTTTTTCTGTATAGTTTAATTGATTAAGATAGGCGATAGGATAAACTCTGCTAGTGGAGAGAAAAATAAAATCGGCTTGGGTTTGTCTAGCTAATTCTAAACAGTTAATTGTTCCAATTAAGTTAGTTTGCAAAACGTAGCCTGGGGAAGTATAACCAGCTAAAACAGAAGGTTCTGCCGAACATTCTAGGATTAAATCCACTGGCAAAGCGGATGCTTCTAAGTCTTCCGCATTTCTGACATCTCCATGAACAAACTCAATTCCCGCCTGTTTGATACGGGGAATATTTAATTCAGAACCGCGACGTTTTAAGTTATCTAAGGCGATAATTTTCCAATCGGGATAACGTTGGGCTAATCCTAAACCTAAAGAACTACCCACAAAACCCGCACCGCCAGTAATTAACACTTGCCTAGTCATAATTGTACAATCTTGATTAGTATTTATAGGTTACTTTGAATCACTGTATTGTCAGTAATTATCTAGGTTTGGTGGCTTTGACAAATAGCTGCCCACCCAAGAAATTCCAGAAAATAGGAAATTTTAAATAAATTTTGAGTAAGGTGGGTGAAGCGGGTCTTCCTTTCGTATAAAATGGTAGAAAACGAGGAATTAAAGTATCGATTCTAAAACCAATTGTTTCCAATAACTCCTTTAAAGAAAGGTGAGTTATAGGTAGTTTATGATCGATAAAATCATAGTATTCTTTATAAGAATACTTAAAATTAGGTTGAATCACTAGAAGTGATCCGCCCGGAGTTAAAATGTCATAACAAAATCCCAAAACTTCGATTAATTCTTCCGCACTATTTAAATGCTCGAAAAAGTTGGAGATGAAAATTTTATCAAATCTGATATCAAGTTTTTGCTGCTCATTAATACTGAGAATATTGAGATTCAAGACCGTTACATCAGGATTAGCAAAAACTTTTGCATCAGGATTAAGATCGATTAAGTATTTATTTTTAGACCGAATTTGGTTAATAAATTCGCAGTAACCTCCACCAATATCTAAAACTGTATCATTGACAGTAACATGATTTTGTAAAAAATTATCAACTAAAACTTTCCAAAGAGCTAATTTTGCTTTTCTTTCTTGAGGATTAAAGCGACTTTCGTAAAGTCTCTTTAAGTATTCCATTTGTCGGGTTACTTGCTCGTCTAACATGGTTTTAACCTCTGAATTTATTGGTTACTTTTATCTGATTTTTTGGACAGGTTTGCGCTTATAGTCGCCTCTAGAAAGGTGTTTTTCTAACCAGATGGAGAGAACTATAAATAAATAACGACTGCCCATTTCCTTGAGTTTTAACTTGGAAATCCCCGTGGTACGATTGCGCCAAGTGATGGGAATTGTCGTGTAGGAATATCCTCGCACGATCGCTTTTAAGGGCATCTCTACTGTTAAATTAAAATGGTGAGATAGTAGAGGTGAGATTCCTTCGATAACATCCTTACGATAGATTTTAAAGGCGTTAGTGGTATCATTAAATTTTAGCCCAAATAAAACTTGAATGAAGAGATTAGCCAAACGATTAACGATTAACTTGTGTATGGGATAATCAATAACTTTTCCTCCTTTGATAAAACGAGAACCAAAAACGCAATCGTAGCCTTCTTGGAGTTTATAATAATAGTCCACCATGTTATCGGGAGAGTCGGAATTATCTGCCATTACTACTGCAACTGCATCCCCGCTAAAATTTTCTAACCCACAGCGCACCGCAAAACCAAAACCATTGGGATAATAGTTATTGATGTAGCGAATACGGGGATTTTCTTGGTTGATTTTTTGCAGAACTGCTTCGGTGTTATCTTTGCTATTGTCATTAACCACTAGGATTTCATAATCAATTTTATCCCGTTCTAAACGTTCAGATATTAACTGAGTGGTGCTTTCGATGCAATCTTCTTCGTTGTAAGCAGGAATAACTATTGATAAGGTTTTTACCCCATAGTTATCCCTTGATTGACGTGGGTGAGAGTAACCGTCCATCTCGAAAGCTGGTGCTAATCCTTCGGGATAGTACATTTCTGTCTCATTAGTCTTATTCTTTGGTTTAAAAATTAGGCTATCACTGGCGACATAATTAATACTAGCTCCCACTAAAACCCCGATCATTGTGTTAACTCCGGGACTAATTCCTAACCAGTTTAAGAAGGGAAATATCAAGAAAACTCGCAGTAAAACTGCTAAACCTGCCGAGAGATGATAGAGAGGAAGTTGTATCAAAATCACATCTCTAATTGTCCAATCTCCCCCAGTCCACACCCAGATTCTATAGATAAAGAAACTAGCAATTAAAGATATTTCTATCGAAATAACATTAGCAACATTTTTAAGAAATGGGGTATTAAATCCCAAGTCATCAATGAACCAATAAATTAGGAACAGGTTGATTAAAAATGCCACTCCCCCAGCAATGAGAAATCGGAAAATTTTATTGTTGTAGATTTTAGTTAACATAATAGTCTCTTAAATATGCTCTGGTTTAGTTTTTCTAGGTCAATATTGCTATTAATTACTCTGACTAACTAATTAACATACTCCCTCAATTACTAGCAGTATATTTGGCTAAAAATCACTTGTGTAACGAGGGAAAAATAGCAGATAAAAACTGATCAAAATAATTCTTGATTTACTCTAAGTCCAACGGCTAACGTTTTGACTAAAAATCTCTTTGAGAATATCTGTTACTTTATAAGTTAACTGCCAATAAGGATAATGATTTTTAAACTTACTCACATCAGAAATCCACCAGATATGATCACCAATGCGATTAGTCTCCACATACTGCCAGTTTAACTTTTTCTCCGCAATCGCTTCACATTCTTGAATAGCTTCTAACATGGAACAATTACTAAAGCGACTACCACCAATATTATAAACTTCTGCTACTCGCGGGGCTTGATAAAAATGATAGAAAGCATTGACGAGATCGTAACTATGAATATTATCCCGTACCTGCTTACCCTTATACCCATAAATACTGTATTCTTTGCCAATCATCGTACATTTCATCAAGTAGGATAAAAACCCGTGTAATTGGGTTCCCGAATGACTAGGACCGGTTAAACAACCACCGCGAAAAGAGGCAGTTTTCATCTCAAAATAACGCCCGTATTCCTGTACTAATACATCCGCTGCCACTTTCGAGGCACCAAACAAAGAATGTTTACAAGCATCAATACTCATCAACTCGTCAATACCTTGAGCAAAATAAGGATGATTTTCCGAGATTTCCCAACGTAATTCTTTTTCTACTAAAGGCAATTCATTCGGTCTATCCCCATAAACTTTATTGGTGGAACAAAAAATAAATACTGCTTGGGGACAGTGTTGACGAGTATTTTCTAATAAAACTAAAGTTCCGTTAGCATTGACACTAAAATCCATATAGGGATCCTTAGCTGCCCAATCGTGGGAAGGTTGCGCCGCCGTATGGATAATTAAGGATAGATCATGACTATAGGTTTTAAATATAGCTGAAATAGCTTCATGATCACGAATATCTACAGCATGGTGAATGTATTTATCCCCGTAATCTTGGGATAATTTGGCTCGATTCCACTCCGTTGAAGCGTCTTCACCAAAAAATACCTGACGCATATTATTATCGATACCGACGACGGTATAACCCCGATCACAAAAAAATCTGACTGATTCAGAACCGATTAAACCAGCAGAACCGGTTACTAGAATGATCGCCATAACTATATACTGAATTTTTTGCCCAGTTGTTCAGAAATTTCCCAAATTGAGAAAACTTTCTCCTACTTTACTAGATAGGTTCGCCTTTGTCAATTAAACAGGAGGAGTTTCCCTTAACTGCGGCAATTCCCTCAAAAATTATCGTCTTATCCACTAGGAGTGATGTAATGGCGTTTTCTTGCCAGTAATCCCTAATTAAGTCCCCATCTCCCCCTGTTAAAATTATCCTGCTCTCTGGATATAAATTTAACCATTCCAGACTGAATTTTTCTATTCCCGCCAAAATTGTATAAATTATCCCACTTCTTATACCTTCTGCTGTTTCTTTTGCCCACATCTGCGGTAATCTTTCCGGTAAGGACACCTCTGGTAAGGCTGCCGTCCGTTCCCTTAAACTGGCTAATTGCACCTTTAACCCGGGTAAAATTGCTCCCCCCACTAGCTTTTTATCCCTATCCACTCCCGTAAAAGTTAAAGCTGTTCCCGCATCGATTACTAAACAGGGAAATCCGTATTTTTTTCCCGCACCCAATACAGCTAAAGCTCGATCGATGCCGAATGTTGGATATAAATCCAGTAAAGGAATATCTTTTAAAGTAATTATCCGTAAATTGCCATAATTTGCCCATAATTCCCTTTGGCTAGGAACCACCGAGGCGACCATCAATTCACAGTTGCATTTATTTGTCAAGAGTTTAGGGAAAATTTGTTGCAAAAATTCATCACTTAGGGGTTCTCTCAGGTGGGGAGTATCGAGACAAGCTAACAGGGTTTGACCGCAAAAATACCCCCAATGTAGCCGAGAATTGCCCATCATCAAACCTATCCAGTCAGTATCTTGCTCAGTCATTTAGTTAGGGTTTACTGAAAAAGTTTTTCCAGGGTGTGGGGTGTAGGGTGTGGGGTGTAGGGTTTCATGCTTCAACCCAACCTTGTATCTTGAGAAGTAGGCAACCCGTCCCAACCTTGGTCAGAAAAGACCGCTTCGTAGCAAGGGTCACCACCATAATCTCCCTGACAAAACTCGAACAGTCGCCGGGGTCGTCGCAAAAACAATCAATTGTTAAGCTAACAGACCGGATTGGGCAAGGA